>DASVDR010000043.1 GCA_036381015.1 Gammaproteobacteria bacterium | reverse complement strand
CGCGATCGAACTCCGCGAGCCGCTCGAGAAAGCGCGCCTCCGCCGCGCTGATGTGCGCGCACAGCTCCACCATCTCCCGCCCGAGCGCCTCCGCCCGCAGCTCCTCCGGGAGCGGCTCGCGCGGGATCACGCAGCTTGAATCGGGCGTCGCTGCCGATGCTGCCATGGCTTGTCCTCAAGCTATATATGCATCCAGTCGTATGAACGAAAAGATTCTCAAATCAACGATATCCTGCGCAGCAAATTTCCGCCGAAAACACTCGATATCGACGCCGCGTAGCTCGGCAAAGACGCCGCTTTTCCGTATTGACCGGACGGCGAGAGGCGCGCTCGCGGCGCCTACAAGAACCGGCTCGAGTACCGTCGAGTACAATCCAGGCTCGGAAGCTCGGCTCGTTCTCGACGACGTCGAGGGAGCTCGGAGGCTGGAGTCCCCCACTGCGAAGCTGGAGTCCGCCTCCGCGAAGCTGGAGTCGATCCTGTGGAGCGCTCTTGCGAACAGCGGGATGTCCTTCACGAGCATCGAGTCGGTCGAATGCGACGAATTCGACTGCGAGATCCGCTTCACCGGCGGGCACGATCAGCAGGATCTCATGAAAGCGATATTCGCGGTGTCACCCAATGGATGTGCCGACTGACGGGTGACCGAGCGAACGCCGCGGGCGTGAGCCGCTCGAGCTGGATCCGACCGAAATTTCCCCTCCGGCGCGTTAAAAGCCTAGAGGATGGGCGTTCGTCCCCCTGATCTCGGAGGAGACGCAGCATGGACCGATTCACCGGCGGTTGCCTGTGCGGCAACGTTCGAATCGTGGCAACGGGGCGCCCATACCGGGTCGGCCTTTGTCACTGTCTCGACTGCCGCAAGCATCACGGCGCCCTTTTCAACCCTTTCGCGGTGTTCCCCCAGAACGCGGTGACGATCGACGGCGAGACGCGCGATTACGCCGGGCGGTTCTTTTGTCCCCGCTGCGGCTCGTCCGTTTTCGCACGCACCGGTGACGAGATCGAAGTGAGCCTGGGATCCCTGGATGCCCCCGACCAGCTGATGCCCACCTACGAAAGCTGGATCGTCCGTCGGGAGTCCTGGTTGCCGCCGTTTCCGCTCACGAGACGATACGAGCGCGATCGCGACGCCACGAGTCGCTTCGAGCAGTAGCCGCACGAACGGTGCAAGGCAAAGCCGCCGTCACGAGCGACGGTCACGACTCACCGAGACGTTGCCGTCAGCCCGTGAACCCGTAAAGCCGATGCGGGTTGTCGACCAGCACTTTCTGCTGAAGCGCCGCGTCCGGCATCATCAGCGGGATCAGATCGACGAGGTCGCCGTCGTTCGGCATGTGCTTCTTGATGTTCGGATGCGGCCAATCGGTGCCCCATAGGATCCGGTCCGGGGCCACCTCGAGCAGCGCCTGCGCGAACGGCACGGCGTCGGTGAACGGCGGGCCCGCGGACGAGATGCGCTCCGCGCCGCAGATCTTGACCCAGCAATTCTCCATGCGGGCCGCCTCGAGCAGCCGCTTGAACGGCTCCTGCTCGAGACCGTCCTTCGCCGGCACGCGGCCCATGTGGTCGATGATGAACGGCACGGGAAGCTTGCGCAGCAGACCGTCGAACTCGAGCAGATCCTTCGCGTCGAAGTGCAGCACCACGTGCCAGCCCAACGGCACGATGCGCTGGACGAGCTCGTGGAACTCGTCGAGGTCCGGCGTGCCGCCGAGGTGCTGCACGAAGTTGAACCGGATGCCGCGAATGCCGCCTTCGTTCAGGCGCTCGAGCTCCTTGTCGCTGATCGAGCCGTCGACGTTCGCGACGCCGCGGTAGCGCCCTCCGCTCTGCGCGATCGCGTCGAGAATCACGGTGTTGTCGGTACCGTGGCAGCTCGCGTTCACGAGCACGGCGCGCTCGAGGCCGAGCGTCTTCTGCAGCTCGACGAAACGCTCGAGCGGCGCGTCCGGCGGCGTATAGCTGCGGTCGGGCGCGTAGGGATACTTATCGCCGGGACCGAAGATGTGGCAGTGCGCGTCGCACGCGTGACGCGGCGGCTTGTACTTCGGGGTCTTCGTGTTCGGATCGGGCGGCCGGCAGAACGGGATTGCGCTCATGCTCCTCGCCCCTCCAGGCAGCGCTCGAGACGGTCGAGCGTGCGCATCGCCGGCAGGACCTGCGCGACGCTCGCGTTCGGCTCGCGCCCCTCGCGAATGGCCGCGATGAACTCGCGGTCCTGCAGCTCGATCCCGTTCATCGAGACGGCGACGCCGGAGAGATCGATCTGCTTGTCGTTGCCGTCGAACAGATCGTCGTAGCGCGCGATGTACGTGCCGTTGTCGCAAATGTAGCGGAAGAACGTGCCCTGCGGGCCTTCGTTGTTGAACGACAGCGCGAGCGTGCAGACCGCGCCCGACGGCGCCTTCATGCCGATGCTCATGTCCATCGCGATGCCGAGCTCCGGATGCTTCGGCCCTTCGAGCGCGAACACGTCGGACGGCGTCTCGCCCGTCTGGTAGTGAAAGAGATCGACGGTGTGGCAAGCGTGGTGCCAGAGCAAATGGTCGGTCCAGCTCCGCGGCTTGCCCTCCAAATTGATGTTCTTGCGGCGGAAGAAGAAAGTCTGCACGACGAGGTGCTGGAGCTTGAGCTCCCCGGCCACGATCCTGTTGTGCACCCATTGATGCGACGGGTTGAAGCGGCGCGTGTGCCCTGCCATCGCGACGAGGCCCGTCTCGCGCTGGACCTTGTCGATGCGCTCGGCATCGGCCAGCGAATCCGCGATCGGTATCTCGATTTCGACGTGCTTGCCCGCGCGCATGACCTGCTCGGCCTGCTTGGCGTGCATCTGCGTCGGCGACGTGATGATCGCCGCCTCGACACCCGGCTGCGCGAGGGCCTCGGCAAGATCGCTGGTCCAATGGGGAATGCCGTATTGCTTCGCGACCTTCTCGGTGGAGTCCGGGCTGCCGCCGGCCAGGCTGACGACCTCGACGCCTTCGATGTTCTTCAATCCGTCGAGATGCTTTCTGCCGAAGGCTCCCTGCCCGACGACGACGATCTTCATCTACTCCTCCTCCGAGTGGTTGTGAACCCGATACTCCCCCACGCCGCCGTGCAAGATTTGCAGACCGGACGGGCACCGGCGTTTGCGCGGGAGACCCCGCAAGGGGTCGATCGTGTATCATGAATTGTACTTCATGTCGACGCGGCCGCGGCAAGCGGCGCGTCCGGCGACGGCGCCCGCCGCACACTTCCAACATGCTACTCGGGAGGTAGACGCTCCGATGGTCGAAAGAGCAAAGAACGTCGCACGCGACGCCGAGCTGCGCACGGATTTCGCGTTGCTGATCGGCGGCGAGCTCGTCGACGCCGACGCGAAGCTCGACGTAATCAATCCCGCACTCGGGAGCGTTTTCGCCCGCTGCCCGGCGGCCGGGCGCGCGGAGCTCGACGCCGCGGTCGGCGCCGCGCGCCGCGCCTTCCCGGAATGGCGTGCCGCCTCCTACGAGCAGCGCGCCGCCCTCGTGAAGAAGCTGTCGCAGGCGCTTCGGGAACGCCAGCAGGAGCTGGCCGAGCTCCTGACTCGCGAGCAAGGCAAGCCGCTCGGCCAATCCGTCGCGGAAATCGATCGCGGGGCGGCACAGTCGGAGGGCATGGTCAGCATCGAGATTCCGGTGGAAGTGCTCGTCGACGACGATCAGCGGCACATCGAGCTGCATTACCGCCCGCTCGGGGTCGTCGGCATCATCACGCCGTGGAACGCGCCCGTGAACCTCGCGCTCGGCCCCCTCGTATCGGCCCTCTACACCGGTAACACGGTGGTGCTGAAGCCTTCTCCGTACACGCCGCTCACCACGTTGAAGCTCGGCGAGATCTTGCGGGAGATCTTCCCGGCGGGCGTCGTGAACGTGCTCGCCGGAGGCGACGAGCTCGGACAATGGATGACCGAGCACGAAGGTATCGACAAGATTTCCTTCACGGGCTCGGTGGCCACGGGCAAGAAGGTCGCGGCCACGGCGGCCGCCACGCTGAAGCGCGTCACGCTCGAGCTCGGCGGCAACGATCCCGCGATCATTCTCGACGACGTCGATCCGAAGGCCATCGCGAAGAAGGTGTTCTTCGCGTCGTTCGTGAACAGCGGCCAAGTCTGTATGGCCATCAAGCGGATATACGCGCACGAGAGCGTCTATGAGGAGCTCTGCGAGGCGCTCGTCGAGGAGGCGCGCAACGCGAAGGTCGGCAACGGGCTCGATCCGGACACGCAGCTCGGCCCGATCCAGAACAAGATGCAGTACGACAAGGTCCGCGGGATCATCGAGGATACGAAGCGGAGCGGCGCGCGCATCCTCGTCGGCGGCGAGGTGCCCGAAGGGCCGGGCTACTTCATTCCGCCGACGCTCGTCACGGACGTCGACGAGCAAAGCCGCCTGGTTCGCGAGGAGCAGTTCGGCCCGATCGTGCCGATCCTGAAGTTCTCCGACGTCGAGGACGCGATCCGGCGCGCGAACGACACCCGCTACGGTCTGAGCGGCTCGGTCTGGACCAGCGACCCCGAGCGAGGCAAGGCGATCGCCGCGCGGCTCGAGGTCGGCACGGCGTGGGTGAACCAGCACCGCGCGACGTCCGCGTTCGTGCCGTTCGGCGGAGCGAAGGAGTCGGGGCTCGGGCGGCAGTACTCGATCATCGGGCTGAAAGGCTACATGGAGCCCGAGGTCATCAGCGTCGCGAAGAGCTGACGCGATCGAGCGAGAACGGGGCGCGTCGCGCCCCGTTCTCGTTTTTCACAACCTACCAGCGACCGCCCTGACGGCGGGGGCCCGGCGGCTTCTTGTCTTGCGGCTTCGCCTCGTTGACCCTCATCGGGCGGCCGTCGTAATCCGCGCCGTTCAGCTTGTCGATGGCCGCCTGCGCTTCTGCGGCGGACGACATCTCGACGAAACCGAAGCCCTTGCTGTGACCCGTATCCCGGTCCGTGATCAACCGTGCCGATTCGACGCGGCCGCATTCGCCGAATTTTTCGGCAAGAATCGTTTCGGTGGCCGTATAAGGAAGATTACCGACGTAGAGCTTTCTGCCCACAGTACCTCCTGAATGGGTCGCTCACCGCTAAAGGAGGATAGGGGCACCATGCCCGTAGGCCCAATAAACGGCGGGGGTGGAAGTGCAGGATAACGCGGCACGGCCCGAAAAAATAGCGCGAGCTTTCGCACTTCGGCGCGTCTTCAGCGCGCTTCCGTCAGGTCCAGCGTCTCCGTGACGAGGAACAGCATCACGAGCGCGCCGGCGAGGCCGATTCCGGCGGCCGCGGCGCTCGCGAGCGCGAGCCCGGAAAGCTGCACGAGCGCGCCGGCGAGCAGCGGCGCGCCGCTCATGCCGACGTCGCCGATCAGCCGCCAGACGCCGAGGAACTGACCGCGGCGGCCGCTCGCGCTCGCGAGATCGGCACCGATGATCATCACGATCCCCGTGCCGAGCCCGTTCGCGAGGCCGAGCAGCATCACCACGGCGAGCAGCCCGAGGAAGCTTTGCGCGAGCGGCAGCAGCGCGAGCCCGAGCGCGAACAGCGTCATGCTCGGCACGGCGCTCCACTTGCGGCCGCGCCGGTCCACGAGCACGCCCACCGGATAGAACAGCGACATGTCGATCGCCGCCGAGGCGGAATAGAGCAAGCCGATGGCCGCCGGGTCGAGACCGATCGAGCGCCCGAAGAGCGGCACGAGCAGTTGCCGCGTCGCGCGCATCAGCTGGAGCGCGAGCGCGGCCAGCCCGGCCGTCGAGAATTCCCGGCGGTGCGCGCGAAGCACCGTGCCGACGGCGCCGAGCCGCGTGTCGGCGGCGGCCGGCTGTGTGACGTCCCGCGCGAAAAGCAGCACGAAAACGCCGGCGACGACGCCGCACGCGGCTCCCGCAGCGAACGCGGCCGCGTAGCCGGCCGATGCCGCGACGAGGCCGCCGGCCGCCGGGCCGATGAAGGTGCCGACGCGCTGCAAGCCTGCCATGCCCGCAATCGCCCGCCCGACCTCGGCGCTCGCGCACACTTGCGCGATGTAGGATTGCCGCCCCAGCATCCAGGCCGCGTTGCCGACGCCGAGCAGCAACGCCCCGATCGCCACCGCCCAGAGTCCCGGGGCAGCCGCGAGCACGAGCATCGCGGCCATCATCGCCGCGAGCCCGCCCGCGAGCAGCGGCTTGTCGCCGAAGCGTGCGGCGAGCAGCCCTGCCGGCACGTCGAACAGCAGCATGCCGATCCCGCGCAGGCCGACGACGACGGCGGCGAGCGCCGCGCCCCCGCCGATCTCGAGCACGTGGAGCGGCAGCAGAATGAGCGCCGCTTCCTGGCTCACGGACATCAGCAGCGACGGCACGTAGACCGGCGCGAGCATGCGGTCGTACGGGGGCGGCAAACGCATCGGAGAGGCGTAGAGCGTGACGTGCGGGGCCGGCTAGCCGGCCCCGCGGCATGGACGTATGCGCGGCATGTGCGGCATTCTACCGCTGCGCGGCCCCTTCCTTTTGCATGCGCCGGCGGAGCACTCGTGAACGACGAACGGCCACACGGATCTCCCGAGGACGTGTCGGACGAGGCGCCGGGCCCCGAGCCTGCCGCCGAGCCCGACGTTGCCGAGACGCCGGAGCCGCTCGATCGCGACGCGCTGAGCCCGGCCGTTCGCCGGCTCGTGAAGCAATACGACCTCGACGTGACCGGCATTCGCGGCACGGGTCCCGGAGGGCGCCTGCGGGTCGCGGACGTGATGGGCGCCCTCAGCGGGCGCGGCGAGCCACTCGACGCGGACGACTCGCCGTTGCAGCCCGTGTCGGACCGCGGGCCGGCGTCGCTCCAGCGGCCGGCGGCCGACGCGGGAACGGAAACGGGCTCCGGGCGGCTCGACGCCCCCCGCGCCGAATCGCGCCCGGAGGTTGCCGCCGCGCCGGCCACGACGGTCTTCGACTGCGAGCTCGCCGCCGCCCTCGAGCGTCGCGCGCAAGCTCGCGAGCGCGGGGCCGACGTGCCGCTTCTCGCATGGTTCGCGGCCGCGGCCTCGCGAGCGCTCCGTGTCGTGCCGGAGCTCAAGGCCGGGGAGCGGATCCACGTCGCGGCGGAACGTGCCGAGAACGGCGTGCGACGGACGACGACGGTTGCGGACGCGGATACGCTGCCGCTGCACGCGATCGCGCGCGCTCTCGAGATGCCGGAGCCGGAACGCGGCGGCGACGAGGCCATGCACGCCTTCGTCGTCTACGATTACGGCGCCTCGGGAAGCCTCCTCGCGATGCCGCTCCCGCTCCGCGCGGGTCACGCCGCCGCGCTCGGCGTCGGCGCTCCGCGCCGCGAGCTCGCGTTCGTCCGCACGGCGGGCGGCGAGGTCGTGCTCCGCGCCGTCGACCGCTGCTACCTGACGCTCACCTACGATCCGGCGCGGGTCACGCTGGAGCGTGCGAACCGCTTCCTCGCCGAAGTCACGCGATCACGGCCCGAGTGAAGCGCTTCGCGCGCCTTCACCCCTCGCGCGCGACCGCGGCAATCGCGTCGGCGACGTAGTCGACGTTCTTCGCGTTGATGCCCGCGACGTTGATGCGGCTCGACTCGATCATGTAGACGTGGAAACGCTCGCGCAGCGCGACGACCTGCTCGCGGCGCAGCCCGAGGAACGAGAACATCCCCCGCTCGTTCGCAATGAACGAGAAGTCGCTCGGTGTCTCGCGCTCGCCGAGCTTCTCGGCGAGCAGCCGCCGGAGGCCGTTCAGCCGATCGCGCATCCCGGCGAGCTCCTCCGCCCACAACGCGCGCAACGCGTCGTCGTGCAGGATCCGATCGACGATCGCGGCCCCGTGATCCGGCGGCATCGAGTAGATGCCGCGGGCGACGTTCGCCGCGTTGCTCGCCACGCCCTTCGCGCTCTCGGCGCTTTCAGCCAGGACGCTGACGGCGCCCACGCGCTCGCGGTAGAGCCCGAAGTTCTTCGAGCAGCTCGTCACGACGACGAGCTCCGGCGCCCGCTCGGCCATCCTGCGCACGCCGTAGGCGTCCTCCTCGATGCCCTCCGCGAACCCCTGATACGCCAGATCGATGAACGGCACGATGCCGCGCCGCACGCAGATCTCCGCGAGCGCGTCCCACTGCTCCCTCGTGAGGTCGGCGCCGCAGGGATTGTGGCAGCAGCCGTGCAGCAGCAGGAGGTCGCCGGAAGGAATCTTCTCGACGGCGGCGGTCATGCGGTCGAAATCGATCCGATGAGCCTCACGGTCGTAGTACGGATAGCTCTCGAGCTCGAGCCCGGGAAGCTTCAAGAGCGGCAAGTGATTCGGCCACGACGGATCGCTGAGATGCACGCGCGCGTCGGGCTTCGCCCGGCGAATAAGGTGCGCCGCGACGCAGAGCGCGCCGCTGCCCCCCGGCGTCTGCAGCGTCGTGACGCGCCCGGACGCGAGCAAGGGGTGGCTACCGCCGAACAGCAGAGCCTCGATCCCGCGATTGAATCCCGCGTTGCCCGCAATCGCGACGTAGGTCTTCGTGCCCTGGTGCTCGAGCACCGCACGCTCGGCGCGCTTCACGCATTCGAGGATCGGCGTGCGGCCCGCGTCGTCCTGGTATACGCCGACCGAAAGGTCGATCTTGCGCGGATCGGTATCGGCGCGGAAGAGCGCCATGATCCCGAGGATCGCGTCGGGCGGAAGGGGCTTCAGCGATTGAAACACGTGACGTTTCTCCGGCCCGACGGCCCGAAGGCGGCCCCGGGGGCCGCCCGGGCAACCCGGCCGCGGATCAGGCGAGCCCGAGCATCGCCTCCGCGTTACGGTGGTAGATCTTGTGCCGATCCTCCTCGCTCAAGTCCATCGAGTCCAGGCACTTGATCGTCTCGCGGATGTACATCGGCCCGCGCTCCGGGTCGAACGGCGCGTCGGAGGAGAACAGCATATGGTCGGGGCCGAAGAACGCGAGCGCGCATTCGATCGCGGGCTTCGATCCGAACGTGGCCGTGTCCGCGTAAAAGTCGCGGAAGTAATCGATCGGCCGCCTCTTCAGCTCCTTCAGCAGTGCCCGATAGTCCACGCTGCTCGTGCGCGCGCCGAGCTGATCCCATCCGGGCCCGACACGGCCCTCGAAGAACGGCACCATGCCGCCCGCGTGGTGCGTGATGATCTTGAGGTTCGGTAGCGCGTCCATGATTTTCGAGAACACCAAGCGGGCGAGAAACACGCTCGTCTCGTACGGCCAGCCGAAGGTCCACCAAATCTCGTACTTCGAGACGTCCTCGTTCGCGTAGTCCGCCATCTTCGCGCCGCGCGCCGGATGCACCCAAATGGGCTTGTCGTACTCGGCCATGAGCTCGAACAGCGGCCGGAACTCCGGCTCGTCGAGCGGGCGCCCGTTCACGTTCGTGTAGATCTGGATGCCGGCCGCGCCGAGCTCGTCGATCGCGCGGCGCGCTTCGGCGAGAGCCGCGTCGATGTCGTTCATCGGCAGCGACGCGGTGAACGCGGGGAAGCGGTCCGGATAGCGGTCCACGAGCTCCGCCATCCCGTCGTTGCCGATACGAGCCAGCTCTGCCGCGACGTCGGGCGGCGCGACGATCTCGAGCGGCGGAGACGCAAGCGACAGCACCTGGCTGTACTCGTCGAACATGTCCATCACGCGGAAACGCTCGTCGAGATCCACCATCATCGGCACGTCGTTGCTGCGCTTCGTGATGTCGACGATCTTGCAAGCTTCCTCGAGCTTCGCATGAAACGACTTCGGCCAGATGTGGTTGAAGATGTCGAGCTTGCGCACTGGTCACTCCTTAAGTCAGGGCCCCCGTCCCTTCGAGCGAAACGAGAGCGCTCGGCCGAGCGGACGCCGGCATGGGTATCGCGGGCGGGCCGCCCGACGACGCAGGCGCCCCGCGGCGATTCGGACAGAGCTTGGGTTCCTCGAGCTTGCCATCGGCGAGATCCTCGACCGGGGTCGGAATGCTCGCCGCGGCGCGTATAGTAAGAAGACCCGGCAGGCACAACAATAGGAAGAAACCGGCCCCCGGGAAGAAGGACAAGTGAAAGCGGTATTACTCGACGGTCACGGCGGGCCGGAGGTCCTGCGCATCGGCGATATCGAGACGCCGCAAGCGGCGGAGGGAGAAGTGCTGATCCGCGTGGAGACGACGTCGGTCAACAGGCCCGACATCCTCCAGCGGCAAGGCGGCTATCCGCCGCCGCCCTGCGCCTCGCCGATCCTCGGCCTCGAATGCGCCGGCACGATCGAGGACGCGGGCGACGCAACGCATGGCCTCGTCCGCGGGCAGCGCGTCGCGGCGCTCCTCGCCGGCGGAGGGTACGCCGAGCTCGCCGTGGCCCACGCGAGCCACGTGCTTCCGATTCCGGATGCGATGAGCTTCGACGAGGCCGCGTGCATCTGCGAGGCCTACATCACGGCCTACATGAACCTGTTCATCGGCGCGCGCCTCGAGGACGGGGAGACGGTGCTGCTCCACGGCGGCGGCGGCGGCGTCGGCACCGCGGCCGTGCAGCTTTGCAGGACCCTCGCGCAGCGATCGAAGCTGATCGTGACGTGCTCGAGCGGCAAGCTCGAGCGCCTCGCGCGGCTCGGCGCCCATCGCACGATCGACTACCGTAACGAGGATTTCGCCGAGGCGGTGCTGCGGGAGACGGACGGCCGCGGCGCGGACGTGATCCTCGATCACATCGGCGCGCCATATCTCGAGCGCAACCTCAAGGCGCTCGCCGTCGGCGGGCGCATCGCGCTGATCGGCGTCATGGGCGGGCGCAAGGCCGAGATCGACCTCGGCCGGCTGCTGGTCAAGTGCCAGCAGATCATCGGCTCGGTGCTGCGGCCGCGCCCGATCGCCGAGAAGGCGAAGATCATTGCGGAGTTCAATCAAGTCGTGATGCCGCTCTTCGTCGCCCGGCGGATCGTCCCCGTGATCGACAGCGTTTACCCGCTGGAGGACGTCGCCGCCGCCCACCGCCGCATGGAAGACGGCGCCCACTTCGGCAAGATCGTGCTTCGCTGCCGTGCCGGAGATGCCTGACATGCATTCGGCGCCGGACAGGCATGACGCCGTCGTCCTCCGCAGCCTGCTGTTCGTCCCGGGAAACAAGGAGAACATGCTGACGAAGGCCCTCGGGACGCAGGCCGATGCGCTGATTCCGGACATGGAGGACTCCGTGCCGGATTCGGAAAAGCGCGCCGCGCGGGAGACGATCCGAAGCTTCCTTCCGCGGCTCGCGGCCGCGAATTCGCACGTGATTCCGCGCGTCAACTCGTTCGAGACCGAGTGGACCGAAGAGGATCTCGAGGCCGTCGTCGGCCCGCACATCTATGGCATCTCGATCGGCAAGGTGCGCCGCGCGGCCGACATCGCCGGAGTCTCGAACCTCATTGCGAAGCTCGAGACGCGCGCAGGGCTGCCCGTCGGCCGCATCCGGCTGATTCCTTGGATCGAGAACGCCGAGGCGATCGTGCGCTGCGGGGAGATCCTGGCGGCGAGCGAGCGCATCGTCGCGGCCGCGTTCGGCGCCGAGGACTTCACGAACGACATGGGGATCGAGCGGCTCGACGACGAGCGCCACCTCGCGTACCCGAGGTCCGCGCTCTGCATCGCCGCGCGCGCGGCCGGAGTCGCGGCGCTCGACACGCCCTACTTCAAGCTGCGCGACTTGGAAGGGCTGCGCGCGACCGCGTTGCAGGCGAAGCACCTCGGCTTCAAGGGCCGATTCGCGATCCATCCCGAGCAAGTCGACACGCTGAACGAATGCTTCTCGCCGTCGGCGGCCGAAATCGCCGAAGCCGAGCGAATCGTTGCGGCATTCGAGGAGGCGGAGCGCCGCGGGCGCGCCTCCACCTCGCTCGACGGCCGCGTGATCGACGTGCCCGTCGTGAAGCGCGCGCGTGCGGTGCTGCGGCTCGCGGCGCAAGGAAGCAGGCGACCCGAGAGCTAGAAGCGTTCAGGAGGCGAACCATGTCCGGCATGACCTCACGCATCCCCGTCTGCATGACCTCACGCATCCCCGTCGCGGCGCTTGCCTTCGCCGTGCTGGCCGCCGGGCTGCCGGCCGCTGAATGCGCGGCGCAGAACGACGCGAACGCGGAGTATTTCGCGCTCGGCGAGAACGAGCCCGAGCCGGGCCTCGCGCCGGGGCTCGCGGTCACCGATCTCGGGCGCGTCGGCCGAGTGGCGGAAGTGCGCCTGGCGCCCGGCGACGAAGTGTTGTCGGGCCTCCTCGAGTTCGTCGAGTCCGAGCGGCCCGCGAACGCCGTCGTCACCGGCATCGGCGGCTTCGAATCGGCCGTCTTCGCCTGGTACGATCCCGAGCGGCGCGCGTTCAAGCGCATCCCGCTGGACATGAAGAGCGAGGTCGTGGCCTTCACCGGCGCCCTGAGCTACCAGGACGGCACGCCGCGGGTCCACGTGCACGCCGTCGTCAGCCTGTCCGACGGCACGACGCGGGCCGGCCACCTCGTATCGGCGATCGTCGCGCCGATCATGCAGATCTTCGTGCTGGAAACCGTCGCCGAGGACTGACGCCGGCCGCACTTGCGGCCGACCCGGGCGGTGCGTATGGTGCGCGCCGGCCTTCCCGTCGAACGGAGCATGTCATGTCGATCATCGCGAGACGCCTGTCCCGCATCAAGCCGTCGCCGACCAACGCCCTGACCGGCAAGATCGCCGAGATGAAGGCGTCCGGGATCGAGGTCATCGGCCTCGGCGCCGGCGAGCCGGATTTCGATACGCCCGAGCACATCAAGGCGGCCGCGAAGGCGGCGATCGACCGCGGCGAGACGAAGTACACGCCCGTTCCCGGCACGATCGCGCTGCGGAAGGCGATCAGCGCGAAGCTGAAGCGCGAGAACGGCCTCGACTACTCGATCGATCAGATCACGGTCGCGAACGGCGGCAAGCAGGTGCTCTACAACGCGATGATGGCGACGCTCGATCCGGGCGACGAGATCGTCATTCCGGCGCCGTACTGGGTGTCCTACCCCGACATGGCGCTTCTCGCCGAAGGCAAGCCCGTGTTCGTCACGGGACGTGAGGAGAACGGCTTCAAGGTCACGCCGGAGGACCTCGAGGCCGCGTTGAGTCCGCGGACGAAGTGGTTCCTGTTCAACTCACCGTCGAACCCTACGGGCGCGGCGTACACGCGTGCCGAAATCGAAGGCATCACCGCAGTGCTGAAGCGGCATCCGCACGTTTGGATCATGACCGACGACATCTACGAGCACGTCGTGTACGACGGCTTCGAGTTTGCGACGATCGCCCAGGTCGAGCCGGCGCTCTACGACCGCACGCTGACGATCAACGGCGCGTCGAAGGCGTACAGCATGACCGGCTGGCGGCTCGGCTACGGCGCCGGCCCCGTGGAGCTGATCAAGGCGATGAACATCGTGCAGTCGCAGTCGACGACACACGCCTCGTCGATCAGCCAGGCCGCGGCGGCGGCAGCGCTCGACGGGCCGCAAGACTTCATCCCGCGGCACAACGCGCTCTTCAAGGAGCGCCGGGATCTCGTCGTCGCGATGCTGAACGAGGCGCCCGGCCTGACCTGCCGCGTGCCCGAAGGCGCGTTCTACGTGTACCCGTCGTGCGCCGGCGTCATCGGCAAGAAGACGCCGGACGGCAAGCCGATTGCGAGCGACACGGACTTCGCCGCCTACCTGCTCGACGCCGAGCGGGTCGCGGTGGTGCAGGGCGCGGCATTCGGCCTCTCTCCGTACTTCCGCATCTCCTACGCCACGTCGACGGAGGTTCTGAAGGAAGCCTGCTCCCGTATCCAGCGGGCGTGCGCGGCTTTGAGCTGAGCGAGGCGCCGCTCTTCGGAAACTACTTACACGCCGTCCCGACGCGGGTAAACGGCGACGCGCTCGTCTATCCTGGCTGCTGCACGGTCAACCGTGCAGCAGGCGTGCGCTCGTTCGGCACGCTCCACAGCGGACTTGGCGGCAACACGGAGGTCACCCCGATGAGCGAGAACGGAAAACATTGTTGTGGACCGGGCTACACCTCGCCTCAAGAGGCCATGCGAGCCCCGCGCGAGAAGCTGCTCTACACGGTGGCGCTGTACACCGGCACCGGTATCGAGGCGCCGGACTACCTCGCGACCGTGGACGTCGACCCCGAGAGCCCTACGTATTCGACGGTCGTGCACCGCACCGAGATGCCGACCATCGGCGACGAGCTGCACCACTGCGGCTGGAACGCCTGCTCATCGTGCCACGACGACCCGACCAAGAAGCGCCAGTACCTGATCATGCCCGGCGTGCGCACCACGAATCTCAACATCCTCGACATGTCCGACGAGCGTGCGCCGAAGCTGCACAAGGTCATTTCCGGCGACGAGATCAAGGCGAAAACGAACCTCTCGGCACCGCACACGGTGCACTGCCTCGGCTCGGACATCATCATCTCGATGCTGGGAGACGCGAAAGGCAACGGCCCCGGCGGGTTCCTCCACCTCGACGAGAATCTGGACGTCGTCGGGCACTGGGAGAACGAGCTGAACGGCATGAAGTTCAATTACGACTTCTGGTATCAGCCGCGCCACAACATGATGGTGTCGTCGGAATGGGCCGCTCCGAACACGTTCATGCCGGGTTTCGATCTGGAGGACGTCGCAAGAGGAAAATACGGCCACTCGATTCACTTTTGGGACTTCGAAGGCAAGCGAGTCGAGAAGTCCGTGGATCTGGGCGAGGAAGGCCTGATACCGCTCGAGGTGCGGTTCCATCACGACCCGAGCAGCTCGCACGGCTTCGTCGCCGCCGCGCTGTCCTCGAACGTCTTCCACTGGCACAAGAACGGCGCAGGCGTCGAGATCGAAAAGGTCATCGACGTCCCGACGGTCGACGTTCCGGGCTTCCCGGTGCCGATGCCCTCGCTGATCACCGACATCCTGATCTCGATGGACGATCGCTTCCTTTATTTCTCGAATTGGCTGCACGGCGACATTCGTCAGTACGACATCTCGGACCCGTCGAACCCCAGGCTGACGGGCCAGGTGTGGCTTGGAGGGATGCTCGGCAAGGCCCCGGAAGTCAACGGCAGAAAGATCTACGGCGCGCCGCAAATGCTGCAGCTCTCGCTGGACGGCAAGCGCCTCTACTGCACGACGTCGCTGTTCTCCACCTGGGACAACCAGTTCTATCCGGAGATGAAGAGCAAAGGCGGGTGCCTCGTGCAGATCGACTGCGACACCGAGAAGGGCGGCCTGAGCATCAATCCGCGGTTCTTCGTCGACTTCGGACAGGAGCCGAAGGGTCCATCGCGCTGCCACGAGATGCGCTATCCCGGCGGCGACGTCACGTCCGACATTTGGCTTTGAGGGCGGACGTGCGTTGCGTGCACTCGGTGCCGGACGTGCATTTCGGCTGCGAATGAAGATTCACCGCGTGATCCTCCGCAACCGGGGAGGACGCAGGATCGACGTGCGGGAAGACGAGAGCATCCTCGACGCGTGCAACGCGGCGGGGATCGTCCTGCCCGTCGGTTGCCGTTACGGGGGCTGCATCACCTGCGCCGCCAAGCTCGTCGCCGGCAAGGTGGTGCAGCCCGGCGCCACCGCGTTGAAGAAGCGCCAGTCCCGGGCGGGCTACGTGCTGCTGTGCGTAGCGCGGCCGCGCTCCGACTGCGAGCTGCTCGTGGGCGTCGAGAGCCACGACGAGCTGTATCGCAACCCGTTCGCGGCGTGACCGGCCGTGCGGTCTACTTCAGCCGGGCGCTACTCGATCCGCAGCCGCTGGTAGCCGAGCTCCGGACCCGGTAATAGCGGTTGTCCTCGCACACGTACTCCTGAATCTTGTAGCCCGGCCAGCGCTTGTACATCCAGGTCCACGTCCACGGGGCGGTAAGGTACTCCGGATCGACGACGGTCACCTGGTTCTCCATGTAGTCCTGACCGACGAGCCGGATGCGCTCGACGATCCGCATGGTTGCGGAATGCGGCACGTTGCGGAACAGCACGTAGTCCCGCCGTAACCTTCGTTTGAACACGCTCGTCCCCCTGTTTCGATCTGCTGAAAGGACTCGTCCCGTCGAATCCGCCGCAGCGCCTATGGTAGGGCCGCGAGCAGGCGGCCTACGAGAGTCTGAAGCTCTTCGCCGAGGCGACCGAGCCCCGGCTGGAGCAGCCGCGCGCGACGTGGCGTCTCCGCGAGCCAGGTGTCCACGACGCCAGTCCACCGTCTTCGGTATGCAGCCTCATCGATGGTTGCATGCAGGATCGACTCCGTCCCGCCGAAAGAACCCCATAACTGGGTTTTTTCACCTTGACAACCGTGCGACCGGTGCGCCAATGTTGGAGAATTGCATGCAACGGTATGTATCGTGCATGCAACAGGGAGCGTTCGAACAACACCAATTCAGGGGGAATCAATGGGGCAGTCAATGTCTGCGATAGCCCGCGGAAGGGCCGTCGCTGCACGCGCTTGTGCAAAAGGATCGTCCGTCGACCGTCTCCGTGCCGGCAACCGCCGGCCGAGCGCGAGCGGCGTGCCCGTCGTTTCCGTGCTGGCGCTGTCCGTTTCGGCAGCGCTCGTCGGTAATGCTCAAGCGCAAGAGCAGCAAGGCGAGCTCGAGGAAGTCGTCGTCACGGGCTCGCGCATTCAGACCAGCGGGTTCACGACGGCCGTGCCCGTGACCTCTCTGAACGTCGCCACGGAATTGCGCGACATCGCTCCCGTCAACACGCTCGCCGAGCAGCTCGAGAAGCTGCCGCAATTCTTCCTCACGCCCACGGCGCAGGAAGGCGGCCACGCGGTTCTAGGCGCAGGGCAGAGCCATCTCAACATGCGCGGCGTCGGCATCGAGCGCACGCTCGTGCTGCTCGACGGCTCGCGGATCGTGCCCTCGGATCGTCTGAGCTCGGTCAACGTGGACTACTTCCCGAGCGCTCTGATCCGTAACGTGGAGATCGTCACGGGCGGCGCTTCGGCCGCATACGGCGCCGACGCGCTCGCGGGCGTCACGAACTTCATCCTCGATCGCGACTTCACCGGGTTCGAATCGAGCGTCCAGGCCGGCGCCACCGAGCTCGGCGACGGCCAGAGCTGGCAGGCCGAGGTGGCTTTCGGCACCGATATCGGCGACCGGCTGCACGTGATCGGCTCCGTCGAGAAGAAATACATCGAGCCCTTTACGCGCGGCCGTTATCCGGGCGACTACGACGAGGTGCCGTGGGACCAGGATTGGGGAACGGTGACGAATCCGGAGTTCGATCCGAACGAGCCGGAGGGCACGCATCCCCGCCTGCTCAGCAAACCGTTCGTTCATCCCACCGACAGCTCGCCCACGGGTCTGATCACGGGGGCCACGCTCGAGGGCGGCGGCCCGGCGACGGATTTTGCCTTCTTACGGCACACCTTCAATGCCGACGGGACGGACACGCACTTGTTCCAGCCCGGCGATTTCGCGACGGTCGATTCCGGGCAGCAGAACTCCTCCGGAGGGCCGGAATACGAAATCGCGCGGATCGGTTCCCCGCAGGGGTTCAACTACAACGAGGTCGAGCAGAAGAGCGCGTTCTTCGGGCTCGACTTCGAAATCAACGACAACCTCACGTTTTGGAGCCACCTGCTCGCCGGGAGCATCGAGACGGACGACCCCGGAGAGGCGGTGTACCCGAACCAGAACTCGATCTGGTTCTTGACGATCTTCCGCGACAATCCCTTCTTGCCCGAGGACCTCAACCAGGCCATGCACGACCAGGGCGTGGAGTCGATCCAAGTGGAGCGCGTCGGCGGCTGGGGACCGCCCGGCGGCGTGAAGGAGCGGCACCTCGCGCACCACAGCATGCGCTCGCTGACCTTCGGGTTCGACGCGGACCTGCCCGGCAGCTGGGATCTCAGAAGCTCGTATCAGTACGGCGAAGCCGAGAAGGACACGATGCTCAAGAACTGGCAGCGCGTCGATCGCAGCTTCCTCGCGTGGGACGCCGTGCGGGATCCGGACACCGGCGAGATCGTCTGCAACGTGCAGCTTTATGCGCGCGCCAATCCCAATTTCGAAGCGGATCTGCACGAATGGGCGCTGGCGAATACCAGCATCACGCGCATCGATGCCGGCAAGGATCCGAACGGACCGAGCCCGATCGACTACCCGGTCGCCGTCGACAGCATCGACAACACGATCAGCGACTGCGTGCCGCTCAATCCGTTCGGCCTGACGCCCGCATCCCCCGAAGCATGGGACTACATTCATTCGGACAAGCCGACCTACTCGATCACGACCCAGCACTTCGCCGAGGTCATCGTGAACGGCACCTTGCACGAGGGCTGGGGGCCCGGCGCCATCGAGCAAGCGCTCGGCGCCACGTACCGCAAGGAATCGCTCGAGCAGGGCACGCCCGACTCGTTCCGCGCGCTCGACGCGCTGGGCCCGCCGCTCAACGTGCCGCAGTTCGGAATACGCGGGATACCGTTCGGCCATACGATCGGCAGCCCGAACCTGCACAAGTTCTCGACGTATCCGACGCTGGAGGGCGAGTTCGACGTCTGGGAGCTCTTCTCCGAGACCATCCTGCCGCTGTACGCGGCCGATAACGGCCCCCTGCGCCTCGAGGGCAATGTCGCGGCGCGGTACTCGCGGTATTCGCGCGCTGGCGGCATCTGGGCGTGGAAGGCGGGCTTGAGCTTCCGAGTCACCGACAGCCTCCGGCTGCGGGCGACTCGCTCTCGAGACGTGCGGGAGGCCAGCTTCTCCGAGCAGTTCGACCGTCAGGCCATCGGCGCCAACATCGAGGATCCGGCCCTCGGCTTCGAGCGTTACGGGATCACGACCTTCGACGGCGGCAATCCGGAGCTGAAGCCCGAAGAGGCCGACACCACGGTCTTCGGCTTCGTGTACGAGCCCGGTTGGGCGGACGGCCTGCAGTTCTCGGCGGACTGGTACGACATCGACATCGCCGGGGCGATCGGCCAGCTCGGCGCGCAACGGATCGTCGAGGAGTGCTTCGAGAACAACGTCCATTGCGATCTCATCGACCGCGACGAG
Organism: Gammaproteobacteria bacterium; assembly: GCA_036381015.1. Classification (NCBI taxonomy): domain Bacteria; kingdom Pseudomonadati; phylum Pseudomonadota; class Gammaproteobacteria; species Gammaproteobacteria bacterium. The sequence goes on along the minus strand of DASVDR010000043.1, from coordinate 23,464 downwards.
TCGGGCAGAGTCAGCCGGCTGCTGAACGTGTTCCTGAACATCGATGCGGCGCGCGTTCGGGGGCTCGATCTGGAGCTGGCCTATCGCATGCAGCCGGATCTGTTCTCGAGCGCCAGCGAGACGTTCTCCTTCCGCGTGCTGGGCGGCTATCTGAAAGAGAACTCGGATACGCCGCTCGGCGGAGACACCGAGGATGACGCCGGCGGAACGAGCCTGCCCGAGTGGAAGCTGATGGCGATGCTCAACTACAGCGTCGGGCCCTTCGGCATCGGCCTGCAGGAGCGCTACGTCGACGACGCGCTCAGGAACGTCAGATGGGTCGAAGGCGTGGACATCGACAACAACCGCGCGCCGTCCGCGTCGTACACGAACCTCCGCTTCTCCTATAACGGCGATGGCGCACAGGGCCGCTCCTGGTCGGCGTCGCTGAACGTGACGAACTTGTTCGACGAGGAACCGTCGTTCGGACCGACCGCGATGGACAGCCGTTACGATCAGCTCGGCCGACGTTACGCCTTGTCGTTCAACTACAGCTTCTAAGGGGGAGAAGAGCGGCGAGCGGGTGCCGGTCCTGCGACCGGTGCCCGTTCGCCCGCGTTCCTACAGCGCCGGCCCCGCCTCCTCGCCCAGCATCGCGCGGCGCACGAGGGGGATCGGCGGCCCGCCGTACGACAGGAAAGCGTCGTGGAACTCGCACCACGCCTCGCGGCCGCCGCGGCCGGCGGTCCAATCCTCCCGTAGGCGCCGGATCATCAGCTTGCCGAGCGTGTAGTCGAGGTAGGCCGGATCGTACGTGCCGCGCGCCGCCTGCTGTCGGGCGTTGCCCGGATCCTGAAACGCCTTCTCGACGAACATCCGCTCGGACTCTTCGACGGTCATGCCGCCGGTGTGCAGCCCGATCGCCGACAGAAAGCGCACGTCGCGCAGCAACGCGTTCAGGATCTGCCCGACACGCACCGACGGATCGCCCTCGCCGAGGCCCGCCTCGACCATCATCTCCTCGGCATAGTGCGCCCAGCCTTCGGCGAACGCATAGCCGACGAAAAGCCGGGCGATCGGCGACTCGAGCCGGTTCGTATGCAGGAAGTGAAGGAAGTGCCCGGGCCACACTTCGTGCACGGACGTAAAGAGCAGATCGGCCTTCCCCGGCACGTACGCCGCCTGCTCTTCCGGCGGCCAATTCGGATCCGGCGGCGCGATGTAATAGACGGACGGCAGGCCCGTCTCGTACGGCCCCGGGATGTCGATGTACGCGAAGTTCTGACGGTTGTAAGGCGGAGCCTCCTCGACGTGCGCCTCCTCCGTGCCGGGAATGCTCGCGATATCGTTGGCGGCCACGAATTCCCGAAGCCTGCCGAGCTGCCGTCGCGCTTCGGCCACAGGGCCGCCTTCCGGCTTGTCGGCCGCGACCATCGCGACGCATTCGTGGAGCGGCTCGCCGGGCGCGAGCGCCTCGCAGGCTTCCGTCAGCGCGGCGAAGTTGCGCTCGAGGTCCTCGCGGCCGACCTCCTCGAGCCGGGCGAGCGAGACGTCCACGCGCTCGGTCGCCCACACCATCTCGGCGAACACGGCGGAGCCGAGCGCGTACTCGTCAGTGGCTTCCTCGCGCTCGTCCTCGAGCCATCCCGCGAGGTCCTCCATCGCCTTCACGGCGTCCTCGAGCGCCGCGTCGAACCGCGCCTCGAGCGCCGGGTCGTTCACGTCCGCGAACGCGAGCCGCACGTCGCTCTCGAAGTATGCAGCGAGGCCGCCGAACGCGGCGGCCCCGTAGTCGATGTAGGTGCGCGGCAACGGCGTGCGCAGGTTGTCGCGAATCTGCTCCGCCGCGGCCGGCAGCGCCTCGGCGTAAGCCGTGAACGCCCGGAGCCGCTGCTCGGCCGGCGCGTACGGGCGGGCGATATAGACGTTCGGGTCCAGGGAGTCGAGCAGCCAGTCGAAATAGAACGAGGGGCTGCGGAACGGCCACTCGGCGGTCTCGAGCCAGAACAGGTCGCGGTCCATCCGTGCGATCAGATATTCGCGCTCGAAGCGTCGCCGCGCGTCGAGCTCCTCCGGCCGGAACGCGAGCGCACGCTCCCGCTCCGCGCGCAGCCGGGCAATCTCCGCGGCGATGCCGTCGGCGCTCCAGTCCGGAAGCCGGCCGTCGTACTCGTGGCGGCCCGCCGTGACGGCGAACGCGGGATGGGCGGCGAAGAAAGCCTCGATGAACTCTTCGACGAAGGCATCCCACTCGGCGTTCGCGGCCGCGCTTTGCGCCGGCGCGCGCTCGGTCTCGGCCTGCGGCTGCGCCCCGACGGGCGCGGAGACGGCCGCGAAGACGAGACCGACGAAGACCCAAATCGCTGCGGCGCGCTTGCGCGTCAGAAACCCATCCATCGGCGTCTCCCCAAATTGGCCGCCCTTCATTTCACGACCCGAAGAGCGGCCGGTCAAACATGCTTTGATCCGCATCCCGATGACGGTATGCTCCGGGTTAGCGCGCGCTCGGACACACGGCTGAATCCGCGCTCCACAAAACAATCCGTTACAGGGGACCGATTTCATGTCTTACGCCAACACCCACGTCGGCGACTCGGGTTCATCCGCTCCGTCGGCGCCGCTGATGCGCACGGTGCTCAGCGAGTTCTGCGAGGCCTTCGAAAGCGAGCTCCGACCCATTCTCGATCCCGTGCAGCACGCCGCCGAGGCGCTCGCCGCCGCACCGGAGGACATCGCCGCCCGGCGCGTGCTGCCGACGCTGCGCGACCTCCGTCATCAAATGGAAGCCTTGATCGGCAAGGTAGCGGAGCAGCAGGCCTACGTCCTGATCTTCGGTCCGATCAAGAGCGGAAAATCGACGTTCATGAACGCGCTGAGCGCCGCGTACGTGAGCGAAGTGACCTGCCTGCCGGCTTATCCGTGCATGGTGTACGTGTCGCATTCGAATACGCCCGGATTCGTCGTCACGCACTACGACGGCCGCACGGCGAGCTTCACGCACCGCGAGGCGCTGCGCGAGATCGTCGCGGACGGTCACCACAAGCTCACGCGACGGATTCGCGAGGTCGAGGCGGCGGGCGAGGTGTTCGATCCGGCCGTGCACATGCCCGACGCGATTCGCAAGGTCGATATCAAGATCAACGTTCCGGATCTCGCGCAGTCCGGCGCGGTGCTCGTCGACACTCCGGGCCTCTACACTCGCATGAAGTTCGGTTACGACCGAATGACCCGCGACTTCCGTAACGCCGCCGCGTGCGCGATCTTCATCGTCAAGACCGACAACCTGTTCCTCGAGCAGGTCTTCGACGAGTTCAACGAGCTGCTCCAGCTCTTCAGCCGCATCTTCCTCGTCGTCAACCTCGATTCGGGCAAGAAGGACCTTCTCCCGGACGGCACGCTCGCGCCGAGCCTCGAGCACGAAAGCCCGTGGGAGATCATCGAGGCCTTCGAGACCCTCTCGATGACGGCGCCGCTGAAGGAAGCGGCCGAGGACGGGCGGCTCGGCATCTACCCCGTCGATCTGCTCCGGGCGGCGAGCCGCCGAATCGCGACCCGCACGGAGGCCGGAAACGGCAGCGGCGCAGAGGCCGAGCAGCCGCGCGGAGAGGCGGACTTCGACATGCTCCTCGAGGACCTCACCGATTACCTGAACAGCAACGAGTATCTGAAGGCCTTTCTCGAGGACAGCCTGCGGCGCTCGCGCACGTTGATGGACGAGCTCAAGGCGGCGCTTCGGGACGACACGGTGCAGCATCTCGGCCGCGACGTCGTGGCGCTGCGCACCGGCCGTGACGAAGCGAACGCGCAGGCGGAAACCGTCGACCGGCTGCGAAAAGCGAGCTGGAGCGAGCGCGTTCACGGCATCGCGCCCTCGCTGCTCGAGCGGGTCGGCGAGCTCGCGCGGCAGATCAAGGCCGAAACGGCGGGTTCGATCAACTCGACGATCGAGCGGTGGTTCGAGAGCTCGTCGAGCCTGCACGATCTGCTCGAGAACGAGCTGCTGCCGATCTTCGCGTCCGCGCAGTCGCGTCTCGTCGGCGACACCGAGGACGCGTTGAAGCGGCGGGTCACCGAGGGCTTCGCCGACGTGCCGGAGGACGAGAACCTCATCGCAGACTTGAAGACCCTCGACATCGACATGCAGAGCACGGCCGAGGCGGCGCTCGGCGGCCTGAAGGCCGGCGCGGCGGTCTCGTCGCCCCGCCCGCGGCTCGACAGCGAGCAGATCCCGGTCCGGCGCAACGTCTCGGATTGGCTGCTGTTCCGGTCCGCGTCGATGGTACGGCGCCGGCTGTTCGGCCCGGACGATCAGCCGAGCGCGGAGCTTTCCGCCACCGTGAAGGAACGGCGGCTCGGCGACGCGGCGCGCGAGGCGCTGCGCGACGCGGCGATGGCGCAGCTCGAATCGATGGTCGACAAGGTCGCCGTCGACCTGCCGGACGAGCTCGTCCGCGGCTACGCGGAGCGCTTCGAGCAGGAGATTCAGGGGCGGCTCGAGGCCGCGGAGTCGCAAGCGCGCCAGCGCCTCGAGGAGATCGAGAAGCGGCTGAGCGACGCCGAGCAGGCGAACGAGCGCCTGCAGGCGCTGTCGGCGAAGCTCCAGTCGGCGGCCACCTCCGTCGACGCGCTGATCGAGCGCTTCGGCCGCACCGACCCGGCAACGCTGACGCAACAGGCGGTCTAGCCGGCCGGAACGGAAAAAGGTGTCAGACACTCGTGTCTGACACCTTTTTCGCCGCATTACGGAGCGGAGAGACGGCGCGCCGCCGTCAATGCGTCATCGCGTAGATCACGTAGTTGACGGCGAAGCGATACGCGAGCGCGGTCATCGGCTCGGGATAAAACGGATCGTCGGCATGCTCCCACGCGTCGCCGAGATCCATGTTGTGGTTGATCGCGACCATCAGGCGGCCTTCGTCGTCGTAAATCCCCTTCCATTCCGGCTTGACGCCGTCGTACTCGAATGTTCGACCCGCGAACAACGCGGCGATGCCGGGTATCTGGATGCGCTCGTCCACGTCGTAGAGAACGTGCATGACCTCGTCGCTCTCCGTGATGTCGACGATCGGCCGGTCCGGGAAGACGCGGTGCATCGACTCCGCGAACCGCTGCCACTGCAGCGTGCCGTGAAAGTCGTCCACCATCAGGAACCCGCCTCGCAGCAGATATTCGCGGAGACGCGCCGCTTCCGTTTCGTCGAGATACCAATAGCCGACCTCGACCGCGTAGAGCCACGGATAATCGAACAGCTTGTCCGTGTCCTGGCGCAGGTCGACCGTCCCGGCGTCGCCGAGATCGAGGCGCGTGAGCCGCGAGACGCCTTCCCTGAAGTGAAACTCGGCGTCCGGATAGTCGACGAGCCAGCTCCCGCCCCTGTAGCGCCCCCCGTAGTCCGAGTACTCGAGCCGCATGAAGGTGACTTCGGCGGCAGGCCAATCGACGGGCGCGATCGCTTCGGCGGCGAGCACCACGCCCACTACGGCGGCGACCGCTCCCAAGGGTTTGATCCAGGTCTTCGGCTTCATGACGTCTCGAGCATCCGGCGAAGCATCTCGGTCATCCGAACGCGTACGGAGCGTGTACGCAAGTCAAGGCTGGCACGGCCGCCCGACCAAGGCAAGCCGCGCGCCGCCCTTCTCGTCAATGGGACATCGCGTAGACGACGACGTTCACGCCGATCATGTACGCCTGGGTCGAGTACTTCTCGAAATACCACTGGCCGTAGGCTTCGCGCTCCCAGCCGTCGCCCACATCGGTGTTGTGCGTGGCGATCGCCATCAGCCGCCCTTCGGCGTCGAAGTACCCTCGAAAGTTCACGGGCTGAAGGTCGGTAGCCGGTGCACGATGGACCCAGCCCGGGTCCGTCTTCCAGCCCCTGACGGCAAAATCCTGAGCCGGAATCTGCGGCGCGGCCGTCAAATCGAAGACGCTGTGCAGGATAGGATGGTCCGGCGGAATTTCGCGCCAGCTCTGGCCCGGCAGCACGTCCTTCATCAGGCCTTCCACGTTCCACCATTCGGCCTCGCCCCAGAAGTCGTCGATCCAAAGGAATCCGCCGGCCAGCAGGTACTCGCGCAGGCGCGCTTTCTCCTCCGCCGTCATCGCCAGATAGCCGGGGTCGCACATGTAGAGGAACGGGAACTCGAACACGTCCTCGTCGGTGATGCGCCGCGCGACGCCGCGCAGGCTCGCCTTCACGGACGAGAGCTCGTTCAACCGGTGCACAAAATTCTCGTCCCCCTGCGGGTAGTCGGTCTCCCAGCGCTCCCACGTGCGGCCGTCGTAGTTGTAGTAGGCCTCGCCCCAGCCGCCGACGCTGTCGTAGTGAAGACGCGCGAACACGAATTCGGCGGGATCGGCGAGCAGCTCGGCGGGGCCGTCGGCTCGAACGCCGGCGGTCCACGCCGCGGTCAGCGCAACCGCGGCCGGCATCGCGAGGCGAACCAGGACAGTGGGAGCGATGCGACTCACGCCCCCAAGTGTCTCCGATCGGGGAGGGCCGGTGAAGTACGTAAGTCCGCTTACGAGGTTCCGCGTCACGAGCCCCGCGCGAGCGAGCCTCCCCGGGACGCGAGGCACCCCGGCTGAAATCTCTACGCGTCGCGGATCGCGCGCGTCACGAGATTCTGCAGCAGCGGAATCTTGAAGTGGTTGTAGTTCAGCGGCGTCGCCCCGCGCACGGCGGCCTGACCCGCGAGCCGCGCGGTCTCCTCCGTCTTCGGCTGACCGCGCACGACCTCCTCCACGACCGTCAGCCGCCGCGGCACGCATTGCACCGCCCCGGCCGCAAGCCGCGCCCGCTGGATCGTCTCCCCCTCGACGAACAGCGCCGCGGCCACGTTCACGAGCGGAAAGTCCCAGACGTTCCGGTCCGCCACCTTCTCGAAATAGAACCGCGCGCCCGACCACTCGGCCGGCAGCCGGATCGCCGTCAGCACGTCGCCGGGCTCGAGCACCGTCATCCGGGTGATGTCGACGTCGGGACCGATGAAGAACTCCTCCGCGGGCACCTCCCGCTCCCCCGACGGCCCGACGATCGCCATCCGCGCGTCCAGCACGACCAGGGCCGGCGCGGTGTCCGACGGGCTCACGGCGACGCACCGGCTCGCGCCCCACAGGCAGTGCTCCCGGTTCTGGCCCTCGGGCGTGTCCGCGTAGCAGGTGTTCCCGCCCGCGCGGTAGCAGCTCACGCCGTAGCGGTAGTACCAGCAGCGTGCGTCCTGACACACGTTGCCGCCGAGCGTTCCCGTGTTCCTGATCTGCGGGCTCGCGACGCGCCCGGCCGCGGCCGCCAGGACCGCGTAACGCTCCTGGATCACCGTGCTGCGCTCCACCTCCGTGAGCGTCGTCAGCGCGCCGATCTCGACCCCACCGTCCGCCGTCTCCCGAATCCCCCGCAGCGCTTCGATGCCGGTCAGGTCCACGACGTACCGCGGCCGCTTTATCCGGTCCTTGAACCAGTCCAGGCTGTCGTTGCCTCCGGCCAGCGCCCAGCCCTCTTCGCCGAAGCGCTCGAGCAGCTCCACGGCCCCGTCCACCGTCTCCGGCTGGTACAACTCGAATCCCGGCATCATGTCTCTGGACATGCTTCGCTCCTAGCAAGAAAGGTTACGCCGTGTTGACCTGCAGCGGCCCGTGCGACTGCGTTTGCCGGTAGAGCGCGTTCACGATCTGGTCCGGCGTGACCGGAATGCGATTGAAGTAGTGACCGCCCATCGCATCGCTGATCGCGCAGAGCAGGGACGCGGACCCCGCGCCCATGACCGGCTCGCCGATCCCCTTCGTGCCGAGTGGGCTCTGCGGATCCGGCTTGTCGACCGCATCGCTGCGCATGACCGAAGGCACGTCGAGATACGTGGCGGGCTTCGCCTGGTACAGCCCGACGTTGCCCGGCAGGCCGTTCTGCGGATCGTAGATGTGCCGCTCCAGCGACGCCATGCCGAAGCCCATGACCGCGCCGCCCTTGATCTGCGCGGCCAGCCCCTGCGGGTGGATCACGGTGCCGCAATCCGCGACCGCCAAGTAGTCGAGAATCTCGAACTTCCCGGTCTCGACGTCGAGGTCGAGCTCGACGAAGCCGACGGCGAACGCCGCGGGCTGCGCGGTGATCGGGAGATTGTCCTTCGCGGCGCCGACGAGACCGGTCCCGGCCAGCGCCAGAACCGATGCCCGCGTCATCGGATTCACATCGGCCGGCGGCTCGTGGCCGTCGAACTTTCCGCCGAGCTCGATCGCACGCTGCGCGGCGGCCGCGTAGGTCATGCCGACCGAGTCGTCGTCCTTGCGGAAGACGCGCTCGCCGCCGATGTCGTAGTCGTCGGGCGCGCCGCCGAGATCCATTGCCGCGATCTCCTTGAGCTTCGCGAGCGCGTCCTGGGCGGCGACGAAATTCGTGCGCGCCATCGTGAAGGACGTGTTGCTGCCGAATTGCCCGATGTTCCACGGCAGGTGCTTGCGCGTGTCGCCGCGCTCGACGATGCAGTTCGCCCAGTCCATCTTCAGCGCCTCGGCCGCGATCCGCGCCGTGCCGCTGTGCGAGTACGTGCCGAGGTTGCCGACGCCGGTATGAATGTGGAGCTTGCCGTCGGGCGTGATGCGCACGATTCCATCGAAACCGGAGAAACCGGCGGGATGGAAGGCTTGCCCTACGCCGACGCCGCGCACCTTCGAGCCGTTGCGCTGCCCGCTGCGCGCCTTGCGCTCGGCCCAGTTGAACGCGGCGGCGCCCTTCTCGAGCGCGTCGCGCAGATAACAGCTCGTGACCGGCGCCCGCTCGCCGCCGATCTTCGCGTCCATCCCGGGCGCGTTCGCCCGGCGGATCTCGAGCGGATCGAGACCGAGCTGCCGCGCGGCCTTGTCCATCAGCGGCTCGACGATCGAGACGGTCTGATTATGGCCGGGCCCGCGCTGCGCCGACCGCGGGACCGTGTTCGTGAACACGTTCATGCCGCGCCAGCGCATCGCTTCGGGCTGATAGAGAATCGAAACGGTCTCGCCGGAGGACGGCCAATCCGGGAAGCCCGCGGTCGCACCGTTTTCCTGCACGACGTACATGTCGACCGCCGTGACGCGCCCGTCGGGCTTGAAGCCCATCCGGATGCGGCCCTGGAAACCCGTGCGCGCGAAGCCGAGGTAGTACTCCTCCGCGCGGCTGATCCGCATCATCACGGGACGCCCGTTGAGCTTCCGCGACATGTGCGCCGGGATCGACATGATCGGATACGCCGTTCCCTTCGACCCGAAGCCGCCGCCGCAGGTCTCGGCGACGTAAACGAGATCCGCGACGTCGACGCCGATGAAGCGCGCGAGATCCGGGACCACGAAGCTCTGGCTTTGCGACGAGCCGTAAACGAAGCACTTGCCGTTCTGCCAGTACGCAAGGGCCGAGCGCGGCTCCATCGAGTGGTGCGACATGCCGGCCGTGACGAAGGTCTCGTCGAGCACGAGGGCCGCGTTCTCGAAGTTCGCGTCGACGTCCCCGTACGACCATTCCGCGAGCGGCTCGCCCATCGGCAGCTTGTCCTCGCCGGCGGCCGCGAAGTCCGCGGCGGTCCACTTCACGCGCTTCAGCTGCGGCGGGCCGATCAAACGGTTGTCGACGACGTTGCCGTCGGTGCGCGCGTCCGGGCCGCCGGGATAGAGGCTCTCGAGCGGATCCACCGTGAACGGCAGCTCCTCGAGCTCGATCCGGATCCGGTCGATCGCGTCCTGCGCGAGCGTCTCGGACTCGGCGGCGACCGCGAGGATCGGCTGGCCGACGAACAGCGGCTCGTTCGTGAGGATCGGGTCGGCGGGCGGGGGCTGCGCCGGGACGTCGTCGGCGGTCAGGACGGCGAGGACGCCCTCCATCGCGAGGGCCTCGGACACGTCGAGATTGCGAACTCGGGCGTGCGGCATCGGCGACAGCATGAGCCGGCAGAACACCATGCCGTCGGCGCGAAAATCCTCGGCGTACTTCGCCATGCCCGTGACTTTGCCGTGCACGTCCGGCGGCACGAAGTCCTTCCCGAGCAGTTCGTAAGCCATGAGTCGTCTCCTACACCTGCATCACGAAAAAGGTGTCAGACACCTTTTTCGTTCCTACGCCTGCGTCACGCGGCCGCTCTCCGCGGCGCGAAGCACCGCGTTCAGGTAGTGGTCGTACGCGCCGCAGCGGCAGAGGTTCCCGGACATCGCCCGCCGCGCCTCCTCGCGCGTCGGCGTCGGGTTCGCCTTCAGCAGCCCCACGGCGCTCATCACCTGCCCCGGCGTGCAGAACCCGCACTGCGGCCCCAGCTCCTCGATCATCGCCTCCTGCACCGGGTGCAGCTCACCGTTCGGCCCCAAGAGCCCCTCCACGGTAGTGATCGCCCGCGTTCGAACCCGATGCGTCAGCGTCGAGCACGAGTACGTCGGCACGTCGTCGATGAGCACGGTGCACGCCCCGCATTCCCCGCGGTCGCACCCGAGCTTCGTCCCCGTCAGCCCGAGCTTGTACCGCAGCGTCATCGCCAGCGTCTCGTTCGGCAGCACGTCGACCCGGCGCGTCTCGCCGTTCACCGTCAGGCTCAGCAGCCGCTCCACGCCGCCGGTCGGCCCCGCGCGCTCGCCGGAGGAGCACCCGAACAGGTACCCGGCCCCGGACACCACCGCCCCCGAGGCGATCACGCCTTTGATGAACTGCCGCCGCGTCGCTTTCAGCGACCCGGCCCTCGACAGCCCGCCGCCGTCGTACCTCGGCTCCGGATAAAGCCCCTCGCCTCGTCCCTCGTGTGCGTTCGGATCGTCCGCCATCGGAATGCTCTCCGCTCAATTTGGCCCTACGGCCGTTCGATCGCCGCCGCCCCCCGGGCCCTGGCGCATGGCGCCTTCCGTCCGGGCGCTCGCCGCAAGCCCTCCCCGCCCCGGCGGGCGGCGCAGACCTCTCCGCGCGTGCCCGGTTGGGAACGGAAAGGCGCAATCGGGCAGCATTGGTCCCGTTTCTCGCTGTACGATACCCGGCTGAAGCGCCGGCGGCTGAAATTCATAGCCTACAACAATCCATCAGGGAAGACAGTAGCGGGGCATCGGGCCGGCCCCGGACGGCCCCGGAGAGCGCCGGGCCGCGGCCCCGCGCGCCGCCCGAGCCGCCGACCGCCGCGCATTCATATCGGCTGAAGGAGGAACCGCATGTCCGAAACCAAGGAACCGTGGGGCGACCTGGTGCTCGTCGAGTTCGACGAGGGGATCGCCTGGGTGACGATGAACCGCCCGGAGAAGCGCAACGCGATGAGCCCCGCGCTGAACGAGGAGATGTTGCGGACGGTCGTCGCGCTCGCCACGGACGACCGCTGCCGCGTGCTCGTGCTGACCGGCGCGGGCGAGTCGTTCGCGGCAGGCATGGATCTGAAGGAGTATTTCCGGATGACCGACGGCGCGCCCGACACGATCCTGCTCCACGTCCGCCGCACGGCCGAGGAGTGGCAGTGGCGGCGCCTCCGCGACTATCCGAAGCCGACGATCGCGATGGTGAACGGGTGGTGCTTCGGCGGGGCGTTCACGCCGGTCGTCGCCTGCGACCTCGCGATCGCGGCCGAGGAGGCGATATTCGGGCTCTCCGAGATCAACTGGGGCATCCTGCCGGCGGGCAACGTGACGAAGGCCGCCATCGAGACGATGGGCTACCGCAACGCCCTGTATTACACGATGACCGGCGAGAGCTTCGACGGCCGCAAGGCGGCCGAGATGGGGCTGGTCAACGAGGCCGTCCCGCGCGCCCAACTGCGGGAGCGCACGCGCGCGCTCGCGAAGGTGCTGCTCGAGAAGAACCAGACGGTCCTGCGCGGCGCGAAGCTCGCGATGAAGCGCGTCAAGTACATGGACTGGGAGGTCTCCGCGGACTATCTCTACGCGAAGATGGCCGAGGCGCTCCACCTCGGCGGCGCGGAGAACCGCGCGAATGCGATGAAAGCCTTTCTCGACGAGAAGAGCTTCAAGCCGGGGCTCGAGCACTACAAGGGCACGAAATAACGATCGATGCACGTGGGGGGAGCGGGCATGACGGGGATGCGATCCCGGCGAGGCGCCGGAGGAAGCGGCGGATCATCGTGTGGGCGACGGTCGAGCGGCCGCCGGCGAATCGGCGGCCGAGGCGCGCGGATCGGGGGCCGAGGCGCGCCGATCCGCGTCGCCGCGGCGCTGCTTCTCGGTGTGCTGCCGGCCGCCGGCCTCGCTCAGAAGAGCGGCATCGCGCTCGCGCCGGCCTTCACCGGCGATGCGCTCGTGAATCCGGCGGCGGAGAACTGGGCGACGAACGGCGGGGATTGGTACAACCGGCGCTACTCGGCGCTCGACGAGATCGACCGCGACAACGTGGCCCGCTTGAAGGGCGTTTGGCGCACGCGCCTCGGAGGCTCGGGCGTCGGCACGCAGTACTCCGGGGAGGCGCAGCCCCTCGTCTACGAAGGCGTGCTCTACATCGTTACCGGGGCCGACGACGTCTTCGCGATCGACGTCGAGACGGGCGAGATCCTCTGGGACTACCGCGCGAACCTCGATCCTTCGATCGGCTCGGTGATCTGCTGCGGCTGGACGAGCCGCGGCGTGGGATTGGGCGACGGCAAGGTCTTCGTCGGGCGGCTCGACGGCCGGCTCGTCGCGCTCGACCAGCGGACCGGCGAGGTCGTCTGGTCGGTGCAGGCGGAGCGGGCCGAGGAAGGCTACAGCATCACGAGCGCGCCGCTCTACTACGACGGTCTGGTGATCACGGGCTTCGCCGGCGCCGAATACGGCATCCGCGGCCGCGTGAAAGCGTTCGATGCGGACGACGGCGCCCTCGTCTGGACCTTCTACACGATTCCGGGGCCCGGCGAGGTCGGCCATGACACCTGGCCGCAAGACAACGAGGTCTGGCACCACGGCGGCGCGTCCGTCTGGCAGACGCCGGCCGTCGATCCGGAGCTCGGCCTCCTTTATTTCTCCACCGGGAATCCGGGCCCGGACTACAACGGCGCCGTCCGCGCGGGCGACAACCTCTTCTCGGCGTCGATCGTCGCCGTGGACGCGAAGACCGGCGAGTACCGCTGGCACTTCCAGCAGGTCCATCACGACATCTGGGACTACGACGGCCCGAGCCCGGTGGTGCTGTTCGATCTCGAGATCGACGGCGCGCTGCGCAAGGGGATCGCGCAGCCGAGCAAGACGGGCTGGGTCTACATCCTCGACCGGACGGACGGCACGCCGTTGATCGGCATCGAGGAGAGGCCGGTCCCGCAGGAGCCGCGGCAAGCGACGTCGCCGACGCAGCCCTATCCCGTCGGCGACGCGTTCGTGCCGCAGTCGATCGACATCGCGCCGGAAGGCTATCGGCTCGTGAACGGCGGACGGATCTTCACGCCGTTCTGGACCGAGCAGCCGATCGTCGCGAAGCCCTCGATCAGCGGCGGTGCGAACTGGCCCCCGAGCTCTTACGACCCGCGCACGGGCTACCTCTACGTTTGTGCGACGGACCGCATCGGCGTCTATCAGGCGGAGGAGATCGATGCGTCGCGGCCGGAGCCCGGCGCGCTGTACGCGGCCGGCGTCTTCGGCGGAACGAGCCTGCCGCGCCTCGGCATCTTCGCGGCCGTCGACATGCACACGAACCGTCTCGTATGGCAGCAGCACTGGGCGGACAACTGCTATAGCGGCTCGGTCGCGACGGCCGGGGGGCTCGTCTTCGTCGGGCGCAACGACGGACGGCTCACGGCGCTCGACTCGAGCACCGGGGAGAAGCTGTGGGAGTTCCAGACCGGCGCCGGCGTCAACGCCCCGGTCACCGTGTTCGAGCACGACGGGCGCGAGTACGTCGCCGCGTACTCGGCCGGCAATCTCTTCGCCGGCTCGGCCCGCGGCGACAGCGTCTGGCTCTTCGGGCTCGAAGGCACGCTCGACGCGGCCGAGCCGGCCAGCGCGATCATGAGCTTGCCTCGGGACATCGAGGAAGCCGCGAACGTCGAGAGCGGCGCGGCCGTCTACGCGACCGCGTGCTCGTTCTGTCACGGCGCGGAAGGCGAAGGCGGCCACGGCGGCGGCCCCGCCTTCACCGAAGCTCGAACCCTCGGCACGATCATCCAGATCGTCAGCGAAGGCCGCAACGACATGCCGGCCTTCGGCGGCGCGCTGACGGCCGAGCAGATCCGCGACGTGAGCGCCTACGTGCGCGAGCTCGGAACGCGCTAGCAGCGAGGGCGCGATGGATTTCAAAAAAGGGTGTCTGACACGATTTTCTTGGAAAAGGTGTCTGACACCATTTTTGGTGGCGGCGGCGGGGCTCGCGGCGGGTTGCGGGCAGGCCGCGCCGGCCGACGAGATGCGGGCGCTCACGGAGCCGCCGACCGACGGTTGGCCGACGAACGGCGGCGATCTCTACAACCGGCGCTACTCGCCGCTGGCCGAGATCGACCGCGGGAACGTCGCGCGGCTGAAGGGCGTCTGGCGCACGCGCCTCGGCGCCTCCGGCGTCGGACCGCAGTACTCCGGCGAGGCGCAGCCGATCGTCGTCGACGGTGTGATCTACATCGTCACCGGCGCCGACGACGTGTTCGCGATCGACGTCGAGACGGGCGAGATCCTCTGGGACTACCGCGCGAACCTCGATCCCGCGAACGACGCGGTCTGCTGCGGCTGGACGAGCCGCGGCGTCGGCTTCGGCGACGGCAAGGTCTACGTCGGCCAGCTCGACGGCAAGCTCGTCGCGCTCGATCGGCAAACGGGCGCCGTGGTCTGGTCCGTGCAGGCCGAGCGCTGGCAGGAGGGCTATACGATCACGAGCGCACCGCTCTATTACGACGGGCTCGTGATCACCGGCTTCGCCGGCGGCGAGCGCGGCATCCGCGGGCGCGTCAAGGCCTACGACGCCGATGACGGCTCGCTCGTCTGGACGTTCTACACGATCCCGGGGCCCGGCGAGGTCGGGCACGACACTTGGCCGCAGGACAACGACGTCTGGATGGACGGCGGCGCGCCGGTCTGGCAGACGCCGGCCGTCGATCCGGAGCTCGGTCTCCTTTATTTCTCGACGGGCAACCCCGGGCCGGACTACAACGGCTCGATCCGCGCCGGCGATAATCTTTTCTCCGCGTCGATCGTCGCCGTGGACGCCAAGACCGGCGAATACCGCTGGCACTTCCAGCAGGTCCATCACGACATCTGGGATTACGACGGCCCGGCCCCGGTCGTGCTGTTCGATCTCGAGATCGACGGCGAGGTCCGCAAGGGCCTCGCGCAGGCCAGCAAGACCGGGTGGGTCTACATCCTCGACCGGACGAACGGCACGCCGTTGATCGGCATCGAGGAGCGGCCGGTCCCGCAGGAGCCGCGGCAAGCGACGGCGGCGACGCAGCCCTACCCCGTCGGCGACGCGTTCGTGCCGCAGTCGATCCCGATCCCGCCGGAAGGCGTGACGCTCGTGAACCAGGGCCGCATCTTCACGCCGTTCTGGACGTCGCCCGTCGCCGTGAAGCCCGGCGTCGGCGGCGGCGCGAACTGGCCCCCGAGCGCCTACGACCCGACGACCGGCTACCTCTACGTCTGCGCGGCCGACCGCATCTGGGCCTATCTCGCGGAGGAGGTCGGACCGGAGCGCCCGCCCGAAGGCGCGACGTACATCGCCGGCGGATTCGGCGGCTTCCATCTCCATTCGCTCGGCGTGTTCGCGGCGCTCGACATGCGCACGAATCGGCTCGTCTGGCAGCAGCACTGGCCGGAGCCTTGTTACAGCGGCGCGGTCGCGACGGCCGGCGGGCTCGTCTTCGTCGGCCGCAGCGACGGCCGGCTCACGGCGCTCGACTCGAGCGACGGCACGCTGCTGTGGGAGTTCCAGACCGGCGCCGGAATGAACGCGCCCGTCACCGTGTTCCGCCACGACGGCCGGGAATACGTCGTCGCCTATTCCGCCGGCAATCTCTTCGCCGGCTCCGTTCGCGGCGACAGCGTCTGGCTCTTCGGTCTCGACGGCACGCTCGGCGAGGTCGAGCCGGGAACCGTCGCGGCGCCCGGGCCGCCGCCGGCCGCGGCCGCGCCGCCCGAGGCCGCGCCGTCTCCGTGACGGATAGCTGGCGCAGAAAGCTCGAGGCCGGCGGAATCCTGGTCGTCGACGGCGCGACCGGCACGGAGCTTCGCCGCCGCGGCGTAACGCCCGACGACGCGGCGTGGAGCGCTCCCGCCGCGCTCACGCATCCGGACGTGCTGACGTCGATCCATCTCGACTACATCCGCGCCGGCGCCGAGGTCGTCACGACGAACACGTTCGCCGCGAGCCGATTCGTTCTCGACGCGGCCGGCCTCGGTCACCGGTTCGAGGAGCTCAACCGCGCGGCGGTCAGCGCCGCGATGCGAGCGCGCGAGATCGCCGCGGCCGACGTCGCGATCGCGGGCTCGATCTCTTGCCTGCCTCCCCGCTTCGACGTGAACGCCTATCCGGACGCGACGGCGGAGCGTGCCGCCTATGCCGAGCTCGCGGCGCTCCTCGCCGACCTCGGCGTCGACCTGCTCGCGCTCGAGATGATGGAGGACACGGAGCACGCGCCGCGCGCGTGCGAGGCGGCGCGGGACACCGGCCTGCCGTTCTGGATCGGCGTCAGCGCCCGGCTCGACGCGAACGGCCGGCTCGTCGCGTACGACTTCCCGGAGATCCCGCTCGCCGCGGTGCTCGACGCGCTCCTCGTCTACGCGCCCGACGTGGTCAACGTGATGCACACGCCGCCCGACGCCGTCGCCCCGGCCCTCGCGGCGCTTCGAGCCCGCGGCTGCGCCGTGATCGGGGCATATCCGGAGCTCGGCGGCTATGCCGGCCGGCGCGTCCCGGCCGCGGAGCCGCTCGGCCCCGACCGGCTCGCGGCGCTCGCCGCGGAGTGGATCGCGGCCGGCGCGAGAGTCATCGGCGGCTGCTGCGGGACCAGGCCCGCGCATGTGCGTGCGCTAAGGGAGGCCGTCGAGCGCCGCGGCCGCCGGCAGGGATAGGCGGCGCGACGACGGCGCTCATGCGGTAGGCCCCCGCGATCTCCCCGATTCGATCCACTCGTAGATCACGGGAAGCAACAGCAGCGTGAGCGCCGTGGACGTGACGAGCCCGCCGACGACGACCGTCGCGAGCGGCCGCTGCGTTTCCGCGCCCGCCCCGGTCGCCCAGAGCATCGGGATCAACCCGAGGATCGCGACGCTCGCGGTCATCAGCACCGGCCGAAGCCGGCGCTCCGCGCCGACGCGGACGGCCTCCGCCACCCCGAGCCCCCTTCGCCGCAGCTCGTTGATGAACGCGACGAGCACGATCCCGTTCAGCATCGCTACGCCGAACACGGCGATGAAGCCGATCGCCGAGGGCACCGAGAGATACTGCCCGGTGATCCAAAGGGCGAAGACGCCGCCGATGATCGCGAACGGCACGTTGGCGATGATCAGCGCAGCGTAGCGAATCGAGTTGAAGGCCGTGTAGAGCAGCACGAAGATGAAGAAGACGGTCACCGGCACGATTACCGCGAGCCGCGTCAGAGCCCGCTGCTGGTTCTCGAACGCGCCGCCCCACTCGATCCAATAGCCCGGCGGCAGATCGACCTGCTCCTCGATCAGGGCGTTCGCGTCCTGCACGAAGCTGTCGACGTCGCGGCCGCGCACGTCCATCTGAATGACGGCGTAGCGCTGGAGCTGCTCGCGCCGGATGAACGAGTAGCCCTCCGCGACCGAAACGCGCGCGACCCGCGACAGCGGCACGATCGCGCCGGTCGCGGTCTCGAGCGGGATGTTGCGGATCGCCTCCACGGAGGTCTTCGAGGCGTCGTCGATTCGCGCGGTGATGTCGAAGCGCCGGACACCGTCGATCAACGTCGAGACCGGCTCGTTGCCGATGCCGGTGCGCACGATCGTGAGCACGTCGTCCGCGTTCATGCCGTACCGGGCGAGCTGCCCGCGATCGACCTCGATCCTGATCTGCGGCTTGCCGAGATTGGCCTCGAGCGAAAGGTCCGCGGCGCCCGGCACCTGCGCGATGACGTCGAGCACCTCGGCGCTCAGCCGGTCGAGCTCGGCGAGATCCTCGCCGTAGAGCTTCGCCGCGAGCGTCGCGCGCACGCCCGAGATCAGCTCCTCGACACGCATCTGGATCGGCTGCGTGTACGCGAACACGGCCGTCGGCACGATCTCCTCGAGCGTCTCGCGCATCGCCTCCGTGAGCTCGGCGATCGAGCGCTCTCGCTCGTCGGGCGGAACGAGGCCCGTGTAGATCTCCATGTAGTTGACGTCCGCCGTCTCGCCCTTCTCCGCCCGGCCGATCATCGCGATCGTCGTCGTCACCTCCGGATACTCGCCGAGCGCGTTCTCGATGCGCTTCGAGATCTCGATCGACTGCTCGAGCGACGTCGACGGAATGGACGTGACCCGCCACATGATCGCGCCCTCTCGAAGCTGCGGCATGAACTCCTTGCCGAGGAACGGATACAGCACGAGGCTCGCGACGAGCAGAGCCGCCGCGCCCGCGAGCACGATCTTCCGGTGCGCGAGCGACCATGCGAGAAGCGGCACGTAACGGCGCTTGACGGCGCGCACGAGCGGCGTGTCGCGCCCCTCCTTCGGCCTGAGGATGATCGCCGCGAGCACCGGGATCAGCGTCATCGTGAGGATCAGCGAGCCCGCCATCGCGAAGCTGATGTTGAACGCCATCGGCTTGAAGAGCTTCCCCTCGAGACCTTCGAGGCTGAAGAGCGGCAGGAACACGACGATGATGATCAGGATCGCGAACGCGATCGGATTCGCGACCTCTTTAGCCGCCGCGAGCACGGCTTCGGTTCGGTCGACCTCGCGGCCTTCGGCTTGCCGCTCGGCCATGATCCGATAGAAGTTCTCGACCATGACGACCGCGCCGTCCACCATCATGCCAATGCCGATCGCGAGCCCGGCGAGCGACATCAGGTTCGCCGAGAGGCCGGCCCTTTCCATGAAGATGAATGCAATCAGCATCGCGAGCGGCAGCGCGGCGATCACGACGACGGCCGCCCGGAGCTCGCCGAGAAACAAAAACAGCACGATCGCGACGAGGATCGAGCCTTCGATCAGCGCGCGCTCCGCGGTACCGACCGCCTGCTCGACGAGATCCGACCGCTCGTAGACCGGGTCGAGGACGACCCCGTCGGGCAGCGCGGAGCGGACCGTCTCGACCTTCTCCTTCACCGCCTCGACGACGTCGGCCGCGTTCGTGCCGATCCGGGACAACGCCATGCCGAGCACGACCTCCTTGCCGTCGCGCGTGACGGCGCCGAAGCGGAGCCCGGGCGCCTGCTCGATGCGCGCGACGTCGCGGAGGTAGACGGGCGTGCCGTCCTCGACCTCGACGACGATGTTCCCGAGATCCTTCTCGCCGTCCACGAGGCCGAGCCCGCGCACGAGATACTGCTCCGGCCCGAGGTTCACGTACTGACCGCCGACCTGGCGGTTGTTCGCGTCGATCGCCTCGATGATCTCCCGGTACGACAGCCCATACTCGATGAGCCGGAGCGGATCGATGACGACCTGGTACTGGCGCTCGTGCCCGCCCCAGGAGAGCACGTCATCGACGCCCGGAGCCGTCCTCAGGATCAGCCGCACCGTCCAATCCTGAAGCGTCCGCAAGTCCATCGCCGACAGCTCGCCCGAGAGCTTCGCGTCGGCCTGCTCGAGCGTGTACCAGAACACCTGCCCGAGCCCGGACGAGTTCGGGCCCATCTCGGGAACGCCGTAGCCTTCCGGAATGCGCTCGGCGACCTCCTGCAGCCGCTCGTTCACGAGGCGGCGCGCGAAGTAGATGTCGACGTCGTCGGCGAAGTAGACCGACACGTACGACAGCCCGAAGAGCGACACGGACCGGATCTGCTCGACGCCGGGCAGCCCCGCCATGCCGGATTCGATCGGAAAAGTCAGCAGCTGCTCGACGTCCTCCGGCGCGAGCCCGGGAGACTCCGTGTAGACGTTGACCTGGACGGGGGTCACGTCCGGAAAAGCATCGATCGGCACCGTCGTTGCGGCGCGAATGCCGAGGAACGCGACGGCGGCGAATGCGATGAGGACGAGAAATTTATAGCGAAGTGAAGCTTCGACGATCTTGCTCAGCACCGGGCGTGTCCTTCAATGCGCATGGCCTTCGCCCATCTGCGACTTCAGCATCAGCGACTTGATCAGGAACGCGCCTTGCGTGACGACCTCGTCTCCGGGCGCGAGCCCGGCGACGATCTCGGTCCAGCCCGACGCCGTGACCCCGACCTCCACCGGCCTCGCCCGAATCTCGCTGCCGTCCACGACGAACACGGTCGGCACCCCGTCCATCAGCAGCACCGCGGGCTCCGGAACGGCCAAGCGCGCCTCGGCGGCGGACGTCGCAAGCTCCACCTCGACATATTCGCCCGCGTGCAGCACGTCGTCCGCGTTGTCGACCTCGATGCGGACGGCCTGCGTGCGCGTCGTCTCGTCGAGCCGGTGGTGACGCTGCGTCACGTTGCCTTCGATCCGACGCCCGTCGCCGGCGAAGATCACCGCCGTGCTTCCGATCGCGATCCTGGCGGCATCCTCCGGCGACAGCTGCGCCTCGACCCACAGCACCGACTCGTCGCTGATCTCGAACAGCACGCGCCCGGGTTCGACGACCTCGCCGACGACGAAATCGTCGTAGATCACGGTGCCCGCCTGCGGGCTCGGCAGCCGGAACTCGCCCGTCGCGAGCGAGGCGTCGCCTTGCCGGAGAAGCTCGTCGATCTGCTCCGCCGTCATGCCGTAGGCGCGCACCGTCGCGTAGCTGCGCTGACGCGCCACCTGCGCGGCGATGTAGCGCTGCTCGGAAACGACGTCACGGCCGAGCTCGCTGACGCGCCGCCACTCGCGATCGGCTTCGATCAATGCGCCTTGCGCCTCGGCCATCTGCACGCTCGAAAGCGTCACGAGCGGGTCACCGGCCTCGACCGCCTGGCCGAGTCGCGCATGGCGCGCCACGATCTGCGCCGGAATCCGCGGCGTGACCTGACTCGAGCGATAGGCGTTCGTGCGCACCTCGCCCGGCGCGGACAACGTCGCCGACATTTGCCGCGGCCCGACCCGCGCAGTCAGCACACCTTGCGCCTCCCGCACGCCGGCCGGCATTTCGAGCACGCCTTCCTCGTGCGCCTCGTCGAGACCGTGGGCATGCTCGTCCTCCGCCCGCTCCTGCCCGGCGGCGCCAGCCGCGAGCACCGCGGCCGCGGCGAGCGGCCAAAGCCTCTTCCACTGGACGTTCATGATCGAACCTCCGCAGTCATCGATTCGGAACCGGCCCTGCGCCCGCATCTCCGCGGATCGACTCGACCGGCAGGCCGAGCCAGTCGCCGATCTGCCCGGTGGACGCGAGCCACGCGAACCACGCGTCCCACAGCTCCTGCCGCAGCTCGAGCGCACTGCGCCGGGTCTCGAGCGTCTGATTCAATTGCACGAGGTAGTCGGTGAGGGTGAGCTCGCCGGCGCGCCACAGCCGCTCGAGCAGCTCGGTCTGCTGCGTCAGGCTCACGGCGCCCGAGCCGGTCCATTCGGACCAGGCGTCGTTCACGAGCTCGTAGCGGGCGGTGGCGGAGCGCGCCGCCGCGAGGGCACGAATCGTCACGTCGTCGACCTCGCGCTCCGCGCGCCGCGCATCCGCGCGCGCGGCTTCGACCTCGTGAACGAAGCGGTTGCGCACGTTGAGCGGAATCGAGAAACCGATGCCGAGCATGGACTCGTCGTCCTCCTCGCCGCCGACCACGCTCACGCTCGGGCTCGGCCGCCTCTCGCGCTCGCGCAGCCGCACCTCGGCGGCGGCGACCGCGGACGTCTCCTCGAGCAGCTCCACGTCCGGGACTTCGGCCACGAGGGAGGCGAGCTCGCCCGGAGCGAGATCGACCTCGGGGAGCGTGACGGGCAGCAACGGCCATGCGGCAGGCGGGTCGGCGACGAGCGCCTGCAGCGCTGCTTCGGCTTCGGCGAGATCGGCTGCCGCGCGGGCGCGTTCCATCCTCGCCTGAGCGCGCGCGAGGTTCGCGAGGTTCAAGTCGGATCGAGGCGCGTCGCCGAGCCGGGCCCGCTGCGCCGCGACGTCGGCCACGCGCTCGAGCAGCTCCGAGCGGCGGGTCGCGAGCTGCACGAGGCCGTCGGCGGTCCAGTACGCGCCGAGCGCCGTGAGCACTTCGAGCGCGAGGTCGCGCCGGCTGACCGCGACGCGCTGCGCGGTCGCGTCGATCCGACGCTCGGCCACGCGCGTACGCGCGCTCCGCCGGCCGGCGAAGTCGAGCGTCTGCGTGAGACGCAGCGCCGTGTCGTCGGTGGCCGCGCTCTCGTAATCGAGCTCGATCTCCGGATTGAAGAGCGGCCGCGCGGCGGCCCTCGCGAGCGCCTGCTCGCGGTCGAGCCCGGCTTCGGCGGCGAGAACCGCCGGGTGCTCGGCGAGCGCGGCGGCCACGAGCCCCGCGAGCGCCGGGGCGTCGACCGGGGCGATGCGCTCCGCCGCGATCGGCGCCTGTGCTTGAAGAGGCGGGCCGGCCAGCATCGCCGCGGCCGCCCAAAGAAAACGTTTGTGCATCGACCGAGTCCCGTGCAAAGAAGCGGCACGCCGGCACCGAGAAAGCACGGTGCGCGGCGCCGGAAGGCAGACGGGAGATCAGCCGAGTTTCGGCGGGCGAACGGGGGGCGGCGTGCGCCAGGTGCCGAACACGTGGACCGGCAGCGCCGGCACGGGCTGCGGCGACGGATGAATGGACGTGATTACCGAAGCCGCGACGGCGGGCACGTGCAGCCCGCAGTGGCAAAAGTGCGGAGCCTGCTCCGCGGCCGAAGCCGGCGGCTCATCCGAGCGCGGGGCGCGAAGCGCCGGGCTGCCGGGCTCGCCCTGCGCCTGCGCGAGACTCTCGACACACGTGCCGTTGCTCTCGACGTCGGCGGCCGCATCGATGCCGCCGAATGCGATGCAGAGGCTGAGCGCGCCCGCGAGCCAGCGAACCATGGCGCGTAGTGTCGAGCACCGAGGCGCGATTTGCAAACGGCCGCAGCCGGTTGCGGCTACTTCGTCGGGCGGGAGTAGTCGCGATCGACGGACGGGTCGAGCTCCTTGGCGCGCCGCCGTCCTTCCTCTTCCGCGCGCTCCATCTCTTGGCGCTCCTCGTCCGATCCGGGCGCCGGATCGGCCTTCGGCTTTTCCTTCGCCGTCTTCGTCGCGCCTTCGTTGTAGCGCCTCGCGGCAGTGCGGCTGCCCTCGCCTTCGTTACGGTCGGCCATGCCTCGCTCCTTGCATGAACGGTGACACCGTTCGGAGCAAGACTCGTGCCACGGTGCGTTCGGGCGAGCTCCGGCTACGCGGGCGGCAGCGCGTTCCAGCCGTGCAGGAGCAGCAGCACGAAAAAGCCGATCACGTAGCCCGCGGTCACGTACCAGCCGCGCCTGATCCATTCGACGACCGAGCGGGCTTCCGGGAACATGTTCGACAGCGCGACGCCGGCCGACGATCCGAACCAGATCATCGAGCCGCCGAAGC
>DASVDR010000042.1 GCA_036381015.1 Gammaproteobacteria bacterium | reverse complement strand
GTCGAGCTGGGTGCCGTCGGCGAAGATCAGCGTGCTCACGTAGCACGCATGCTCGTCGTACCGGTCGGGCGAGCCTTGGATCGTGATGCGGGTGCCGGGCGCGAACATCTCCGGCGTCCAGCCCGAGCGCCGCAGCGTGGTCGCCGAGCGCAGCTCGCAACGGTACGAAGCTTTCTCGCCGCTCCCGGTGGTCACGTCGAAGTGCAGCCACGAGTGCGGATTGACGAAGTCGAGATCGGTGATGACGCCGCTCAACTCGATGTCCTCGTTCATGGCGAACGTGCCGAACCCATGATGGGCGGACGCCGCCGTCGCCGCGAGCAACGCCGCGACGAGCGCTCCGATCGCCGCTGTTCTCATTGCTGCTCCCCCGCGCACGGCGCGCGCCGTGCTTCTCCCGAGCGCGGTCAGCATACCAGCAGGCCGCGTCGAATCGAACGCGCACGCCGTCCCGGAAGCGACACCCGCAGTCCGTTTGCGGGACGCATGGCTCCGCGTCGGAGCCGAAGAATTTCCATTCGAACAATAAGTTAGCTATCGGCGGCTGCGTGGCACGCACGTTGCTACCCACGCTCGAGACAGCGCACGTAGGGGAGGCACGATGGCCGAGCTGCGGCAAACGGTTCGCCGGTTGTTCCGGGCGCCTGGATTCACGTTGACCACCGTGCTGACGCTCGGCGTCGCGATCGGAGCGACGATCGCCATCTTCAGCGTCGTCAACGGCATTCTGCTGAAGCCGCTGCCGTTTCCCGAATCGGACCGGCTCATCGCCCTCGTGCACCGGTCGCGTGACTCCACCGAGATGGCCGCGTCACCGGCTTTCTATCTCACCTATCGCGAGCACAGCACCACATTCGAGTCCGTCGCGCTCTGGCACGAGAACACCGCCGCCGTCACGGGCGCCGGCGAGCCCGAGGAGGTGCCGCGGCTCATGGTCACTTACGAGCTGCTCGCGACGCTCGGCGTGCAGCCCTTGCTCGGCCGCGCGTTCACGGCAGCCGACGGCGAACGCGGCGCCGCCGGAACGGTGATTCTTTCATATGCGTACTGGCAACGCCGCTTCGGCGGCGCGGAAAACGCGCTCGGGCAGACGCTGGTCGTGGACGGCGTTCCGCGCGAGATCGTGGGCGTGCTCCCTCCGGACTTCCGGTTCACGCAGCCGCCTCCGGCGATCGTGACACCGGATCTCCTGGTCGGCAGCGCACCGTTCGTGCCGTCGAGCGGCGAGCGCGGCGTCGCGAGGCTCAAGGAAGGGGTGACGCTCGAGGAAGCCTCCGCCGACGTCGCGCGGATGATCCCCATCTACCTCGACAGCCATCCGATCGTGCCGGGCTTGACGCGCGCCGCCGTCGAAGCGATGCAGATCGGCCCGAACCTGCGCACGCTGAAGGACGACATCGTCGGCGACCTGGACGAGGTGCTCTGGGTGCTCATGGGCACGATCGCGATGCTGCTGCTCGTCGCGTGCGCGAACGTCGCGAATCTCCAGCTCGTGCGCACGGAGATTCGCGGTCGGGAGCTTGCGATTCGCGCGGCGCTCGGCGCCGGCCGGGCGCGTATCGGACGCGGCTTGCTCGCCGAAAGCGTGCTGCTCGGCATCGGCGGCGGCGTCGTGGGCCTGGTCTTTGCGGCGATCGCCTTGCCGCTGTTGCTCTCCGTCGCCGGCGACAATCTGCCCGCCGTGCTCGAAGTGTCGATCGATGGAACCGTGCTCGCCTTCGTGCCCGCGATCTCGCTGGCCGCGGGGCTCGCCTTCGGGCTGGTCTCGGTCCTCAAGCACGCCGGCGCTCCGGTGCCGAGCCGGCTCGGCGGAGCGGGCCGCACGAGCAGCGCGAGCCGCGAACGGCAGCGCGTGCGCAACGCGCTCGTCGTCGTGCAGGTAGCGCTCGCGCTCGTGCTGCTGGTCGGATCCGGGTTGATGATCCGCACGTTTCAGTCGTTGCGCGACGTCGATCCGGGCTTCACGGAGCCGCACTCGGTTCAGATGTTCCGCATTTTCATTCCGCAGCGTGAAGTGCCCGATTTTCGGCAAGCCCTGCGGCTCGAGAACGACATCGTCGACCGCCTCGCCGAGATTCCCGGCGTCGAAGCCGTGGGCTTCTCTACGCGCCAGCTGCTCGGTCAATTCGGACCCACGGGGCCGTTCTCGCTCGAGGACAAGCCCGACGCGCCGCCCGTGAGCCCGGTGTTCCGCTATGCGTCGCCCGGATATTTCTCGGCGATCGGCACGCCGCTCCTGGCCGGCCGCTCGTTCGAGTGGAGCGACCACTACGGAATGCAGCAAGTGGCGCTCGTCTCGGAGACCTTCGCGCGCCGCGAGTGGGGCTCGCCGGCTGCCGCACTCGGCAAACGCCTGCGCCGCGCGCCGAGCACGCCCTGGCTCGAGATCGTCGGCGTCGTCGGCGACGTGCGGATGCACGGCGTCGATCAGCCGGCGCCCGATGCCCTCTACCTGACGGCGAGCGAGAGTGTCGCGCAGTTCGTGATGCGCGCCGTACAGTTCGCCGTGCGCAGCGACCGCGCGGGCACGCCCGGCTTTCTGCGCGAGGTGGAGCAGGCCGTTTGGTCCGTGAACGCCAACCTGCCGCTCGGCAGCGTCGTGACGCTCGGCGAGCTCTACGGCCGATCGATGGCGCGAACGTCGCTGACGCTGCTGCTCGTCGGCATCGCGGGCGCTATGGCGCTCGTGCTCGGGCTCGTCGGCATCTACGGCGTCTTGAGCTACGTGCTCGCGCAACGCACCCGCGAGATCGGAATCCGCGTCGCGCTCGGCGCGCGCGACGGCCACATCGGGCGCATGCTGCTCGGCCACCTGCTCCGGCTCGTGGGTGCCGGTGTCGCGCTCGGCTTGGGCGGCGCGGCGCTGCTGACGCGGCTCATGGAATCTTTGCTCTTCGGCGTCACGGCGCTCGACCCGGTCACGTACGTCGCCGTCGCGACGCTGCTGATCGGGACGGGCGCGCTCGCCGGGTATCTGCCGGCGCGGCGCGCGACGCGCATCGATCCGCAGGCGGTGCTCAAGGCCGAATAGGCCGGGTGTGCAGCATCGACGGGCGCTGCATCGCGGCCGAGGTGCTCGAGAATCCGCTCAATCACGGCCGAATCCTCGATGCTGGCGATCACCCGGAGCTTCCCGCCGCATCTTCGGCAAATCTCTATGTCGATGGCGAACACGCGCTTGAGGCGCTGCGCCCAGGTCATCGCCCGTTGTCGGTCGCTGGCCGATGGCTCGCCGCACGCCCTGGCCTCTTTGGCAGCAGCCGCCCGCGTCCCGGGCACGATCCGGGACCGATCCGGGCTCGCCGGAGCGAACACGCCGTGACAGCGAGTTAAGTTCGCGCGGGGCTTGGGCACCAGCGCGGCGAGCCTGGCAATAAAGTCCTCGGGCTCGAAGATCACGTGCGTCGTGCCATCCCGATACGGCGTTTTCAGTGCGCAGCGCACGAGCCCACCCTCGGTCAGCGACAACCGCTCGGTGGCGACCGTCGGCCTGCGGCATCGCCCTGTTGATCCTGCTCGCCGTCCTCGGCTTCTGGTGGCTCGAGTGGCGCGGTGCGCCGTCCGGCCTCGATCTCTCGCCGTCCGCCGTCACGGCCACGGCAGTCTCCCGCGGCAGTAATTTCGATGACGACTGAGGGCCGGCAAGCGCGATAATCGCGGCATGCGCGTGCTGCTCGTCGAAGACGATCCGCTGCTCGGCGACGGCATCCGCGCGGGCCTCCGCCAGCTCGGATTCCAGGTCGACTGGGTGCGGGACGGCGAGAGCGCCGAGCGGGAGCTGCGCGCCGAGGAGCACGCGGCCGTCGTGCTCGACCTCGGCCTGCCCCGCAAGGATGGGCTCGAGGTGCTCGCGCAGGCCCGGCGCGCCGGCGTGAAAGTTCCTGTTCTCGTTCTCACCGCGCGCGACGCGGTGCACGATCGAGTCCTGGGACTCGACCTCGGCGCCGACGCGCTCGCTGCAAGGTCGGCTGCTCGCGCTGCTGCTCACGGTGGTGGTGGTCGTGTGGGCGGCCGCGGTGGCAGCGATCTGGTACGACGCGCGCCGCGAGCTCGACGCGTTGCTCGACGGCCACCTCGCGCAGGCGGCCGCGCTGCTCGTCGCGCAGCAGGCCGGCGAGATCGAGGACGACGACGAGCCCGACCACGACCGCCGAATCGACGCGCCTGCCCTGCACGACTACGCGCCGCGGGTCGCGTTCCAAGTCTTCGACGAGGGCCGGCTGGTCTTGCGCTCCTCCAATGTGCCCGCGGAGCCGATGCTCGGCGCGAATGCGCGAATCGAGGGCGGCTTTGCGACGCTGCGGATGGCGGGCGAGGAATGGCGCGTCTTCGCGGCCCGGGGCGCCGAACGCGACGTGCGGGTGTACGTGGGCGAGGCGCTGGCCTCCCGCGGCGCGATCCTGCTGGCGGTGTTACGCAGCGTGCTGTTGCCCATGGCCATCGCGCTTCCGCTGCTCGCGCTAGCCGCTTGGGGGGCGGTGCACCGCGGAGTCGAGCCGTTGCGTCGGCTCGGCCTCGCGCTCGCGGCGCGGCAACCGCGCGATCTGCATCCCGTCTCCCTGGCCGATGCGCCCGCCGAGATCGGCTCGACGATCGATGCATTGAACGCCCTGCTCGGACGCATCGGGGTGCTGCTCGAATCGGAGCGCCGCTTCACGGCCGATGCCGCGCACGAGCTGCGCACGAGCTGCGCACGAGCTGCGCACGCCGATCGCCGCGATCCGCGCGCAGGCCCAGGTCGCGCTCGCCGAAACCGACGACGCCGCGCGCGCAGGCGCTCCGCAAGACGATCGAGGGCTGCGATCGGGCCGCCCACCTGATGGACCAGCTGCTCACGCTCTCACGGCTGGAAGCGCTCGATACACCGCGCGCCGAGACCGTCGACGTCGGCGCCGTCGCACGGCGTGTCACGGCCGAGCTCGCGCCCGCGGCGCTCGCGAAGCGGCAGACGTTGGAGCTCGAAGCCCCGGAGCCGTGCGAGGTGACGGGCAGCGAGGTGCTGCTCGCCGTCCTGATACGCAATCTCGTCGACAGCGCCGTGCGCTACAGCCCTCCCGGGGCGCGCATCATCGTCGGCGTGCGCCGCGAGGACGGCCGCGCGGTGCTCGGCGTCGAGGACAGCGGGCCTGGGCTCGCGGAGACCGATCGGCAGAAGCTCGGACAGCGCTTCTTTCGGCGCGCCGGCACCGACCAGAGCGGCAGCGGGCTCGGCGGGTCGATCGTCCGCCGCATCGCGGAGGTGCATGGCTTCGAGGTGCACGTGGAGCGCTCGGCGCGGCTCGGTGGCCTGGCCGTGCGCGTCGTCGGCCCGGAATCGCCGGGGCGGGGAAGCTCGGGTGGTCGCTAGCGCGACAGCGAGGGAGTCGTCGCTCCTCGTTGGTCAAAACTCCAGGAGAAAGCCGATCGACGGCACCGTCGGCAGCCACTCGTCGAGCTCGGTGTCGAGGCTCACCGGCCGACCGAGCTCGTCGAAGCCGACCGTGTAGTCCACGCAGCACGGAT
>DASVDR010000041.1 GCA_036381015.1 Gammaproteobacteria bacterium | reverse complement strand
CGGCGGTGCGCCCGGCCACGCGCGCGGCCGCGCGTCCGGCGGCACGGCGCGCCGCCGCGGCACGCCACAGCGCCGGGGCCGCCGCCGCGCCGCCGGCGGCGACGGTGCTGACCGAGAGGCGGGCTTCGAGCCCCGCCTGCTCTCGGGCGGCGATCTCCTGAAGCAGCGCATCGAGCGCGAGCGTGCGCTCGTTGGCCGCATCGGCGCCCGGCAACGGCGCGGGGACGCGATGCGCGGCCAGCCGCCGCGAAAGCGCCGCGACCCAGCCTGCACGCATCTCGGCGTCGTGCGCCGCGAGACGCTGCGCCGCCCGCTGCTCGAGCGACGCGAGCTCCGCGGCCCACTCCTCCTCCGGAAGCAGCCTCGACGCCGCTTCGCGCGCGACGTAGCCCGGCTCGGCGAGGCCGGCGAGCGACAATGCAGCCATCGCCAGCCGGCTGTACTCCCCGGCGAGCGAGTAATACCAATCGAGAAAGGACGGCAGCCGCTCGCGAGCCCGCGAGAACGTCCGATCGAGCTGCCTGTCGATCTCGGCAGCGACGATCTCCCGAGCCGCCGCCTCGCCTTCCGTGAAATGGAGCGTCGAGAACGACTCGAGCCAGCGCAGCTCCTCCGGTCCCACGCGGTAGTGCTCGCCCGCGAAGCTCACCGGCACCTCGTCCCGCGGGGCCCATTCGCGCTGCGGCACGTGCGTGACGGCCCAGAGCAGCGCCCCGGCCGCGACCGGCACGAGGAGCGCCGGCGCATATAGCCCCGCGCGCGACCCTCTATGGTGAATCGCCGTCATCGCCGCTTCTTCCGCTCGTTCCGATCAGCGTGCCCTCCGAGAGCAGAAGGTAAGACCACACGAACACGGCTTCCTCCGCAAGCACGATCAGCCAGCCGAGGCCCTGAACCAGCGAGGTGCCCGGCGCCGGCATCAGCTGCTGCGCGAGCCAGAGGCGCAGGCCGTCCTTCGCTCCGGCCAGTTTTAACAGAATCTCGGCCGGAGCGCTCCGCGCCCGCTCCTGATCCGCGAGATGCCAGACCGCCCGGTCGAGGCTCACGGACCCGAGGTCGGGATAGGCGTCGTGGAATGCGAGCGTCACGAGGACCGCGCAAATCGCCGTCCCGACGACCGCACCCATGATCCGCCACGAGAGGTGCGCGAGGTGCGTCGCGCTGACGTGCGGGGCGAGCGTTCCGGCGGCAAGGAGCCGGCCGAGCACGATGATCGGCGCCGCGGCGATCAGCACGACCCACGCGCGCGGATCGTCCAACCGAATCACGGCGACCGCGAGGAGCAACGCGAGCACGCCGCCGAGCAGCGCCTCGCGCGCGCCCATCAGCCAGCCTCCGCGCAGGCGCCGCGCGAGCGGGCTTTCCCGGCGGACGTAAGCGGCGAGAAACGCGGCGCGTCGGGCGCGTGCGCGGCGGAAGCGGGCGCGCGCGATGAGCGCGGCGAGCGCGACCCAGGCGGCGGCGAGCACGGCGGTCGGCAGCGCGCGGCCGAAGACATGGATCAGCCACAGGGCGCCGGTCAGCGCGAGCAGCGCAACCGTATCGCGAGCCGCGCCGCGGACGCGGCCGGAAGCGGTGCGCCGTTCTTCCGTCGTCGCCATCGCAGGCATGCTAGCGGTGCGTTCCTTACAATCGAAGCATGCAGCACACGGTCACGGTCGCGCGCCGCTTTTGCGGCCCGCGG
Source organism: Gammaproteobacteria bacterium (assembly GCA_036381015.1). Lineage (NCBI taxonomy): Bacteria > Pseudomonadati > Pseudomonadota > Gammaproteobacteria > Gammaproteobacteria bacterium. The sequence continues at coordinate 132,355 of DASVDR010000041.1, read as the reverse complement.
GAGTCCGCGAACGGCGGGTACGTCTGCGGCCTGATCGCGCGCTTCGCGCGCGGTACCGTCACGGTCCGGCTGCTCGCGCCGCCGCCGCTCGACACGCCGATGATCCTCGGCGAGCACGACGGTCTCCTCGAGCTGCGTCTCGGCACAGACGTCCTTGCGCGGGCGCGCCCCGGCGACGTCGACGGGCTCGTGCCGCCCGCGGCGCCGACCGCCGCGGAGGCCGTCGAGGCGTCGCGCCGCTATGCCGGGTTCCAAGCTCACCCGGCGCCCGCGTGCTTCGTGTGCGGGCCCGAGCGCGCGCCGGCGGACGGCCTGCGGATTTTCGCCGGCGCGCTCGATCCGTACAAAAACGGGCCCGCCGCCGTCGCCGCGCCGTGGACACCCGATCCTTCGCTCGACGCCGGCGACGGCCGCGTGCGCTCGGAATTCATGTGGGCGGCCCTCGACTGCCCGGGCTTCGCGGCCGCCGCGCCCGACATGCGGCCGATGCTGCTCGGCGAGCTCACGGCGCAAGTGGACCGCCGCGCGGCGATCGGCGAGCGCTGTGTCGTCGTCGGGTGGCCCATCGCGTCCGAGGGCCGCAAGCACGAGGCCGGCACGGCCGTATTCGGCGCCGACGGCGAGCTGTACGCCCGGGGGCGCGCGACGTGGATCGAGCCGCGGCGGCCCTGAGGACGTCGTATCCGACGAGCGTCGTCTTTCGGCCGACGAGCGGCGGCGGCCCCGACCGGCGGCGGCCGCGGGCCGACAAGCGGCGAACGTCCCGCCGCGGCGGGCCGATATACTCGATCGGCACCAGAGCTCGTTCGAAACGATCAGGACGATGGACGCCGAACATCGACCGAAACAGCTTGCGCCGGGCACGGCCGGTCTTGCCGAGGCGGAGGACCCCGCCGACGGGTCCGCCGCGGACGAAGCCACGCTCTCGTTCGACGGCAGGCTCGAGGTCTCCGCGGACGAGGATACGGGCGCCGATCCGTACAACCGCACCGGCCGCTTCGAGCGGCTGGTGCGCTGACGGGGCGGCCGGCTGCGACACGCCGGGGTGACGTCCCGCAAATATCCATGCATGGCGCTTGCCGGGACCGCCGTGAACCCGTCCCTGGGGGCTCGCTCCGCGACATCCCTGTCGCGGAGCGTCCCGGCAAGCACCATGTGGTAGCCCGACGTCGGGCTCCGCGCGCCGGCGTCGAGTACAATCGTGCCGCAAGCCCATGAGCGCGCCGATCTACGAAATCTACGCCGTCAAGTACGCGCACCTGGCGCGCAAAGCGCACGGGAACTTCATCGACGGCGATCCGCACGACGACTCCGACATGCCGCTCGACTACTACGTCTGGTCGATCGTCGGGAACGGCCGGACGATCGTCGTGGACACGGGTTTCGACGCGGCCGTCGCGAGCCGACGGGGACGCACGATCACGCAACCGGTCGAGCACGGGCTCGAGGCGCTCGGCATCCGTCATCACGACGTCCGCGACGTCGTGATCACGCACATGCACTACGATCACTGCGGCAATGCCGCGCTCTTCGAGAACGCCCGCTTTCACGTCCAGGACGCCGAGATGGAGTACGTCACCGGGCGCTCGATGTGCCACCGGCAAATCAACCACGCCTTCGAGGCCGACGACGTCGCACGCATGGTGCACCGCGTATTCGCCGGGCGCGTGCACTTTCACGACGGCGTCGACGAGATCGCGCCCGGCGTCGCGGTGCATCGGATCGGCGGCCATACGAAAGGCTTGCAGTGCGTCACGGTCGCGACGCGGCGCGGAACCGTCGTGCTCGCATCCGACGCCTCCCATTTCTACGCGCACATGGAGACCGGGCGCGCGTTCCCGGTGCTCTACAACCTCGCGGAGCTGCTCGAGGGCTATCGGACCCTGCGCCGGCTCGCGAGCTCGCCCGATCACGTGATCCCGGGCCACGACCCGCTCGTGCTCGAGCGCTATCCGGCCGCGTCGAGCGCCACGGAGGGGTGGATCGCGCGTATCGACGCCGAGCCGCGCGCGCGCTGAGCCCGTGGCCCGCGACAGCCGCCGCGCTTGCTCGCTCCAAACCCTGATCGGCGTCGACGTGCTCGCGCAGCACCTCGACGACCCGAGCTGGCGGATCGTCGACTGCCGCTTCTCGCTCGCCGATCCGAACGCGGGCCGAAGCGCCTATCTCGCATCCCACGTGCCCGGCGCAATCCACGCCGACGTGGACCGGCACTTGAGCGGCCCGCGTGTCCCCGGCAAGACCGGCCGCCATCCGCTGCCGGAGAAAACGCAGTGGATCGAGCAGGTCCGCCGCTTCGGCATCTCGCCGGCCACCCAGGTCGCGGCCTACGACGATTCGGGCGGCGCGTTCGCCGCACGGCTGTGGTGGATGCTGCGGTGGAACGGCCACGACCGAGTTGCGGTGCTCGACGGCGGCTGGCGCGCGTGGACGTCGCGCGGCCTGCCCGTCACGGCGGAGGTGCCGACCCCCGAGCGCGCGGAAGGCGACTGGACCGGGCGGCCGTCGTTGACGAGGCTCGTCGAGGCGGAGCACGTCGACGCCGCGCGGCAGCTGGTGCTCGACGCGCGTGACCGCCCGCGCTTCAGAGGCGAGACCGAGCCGATCGACCCGGTCGCGGGCCACATTCCCGGCGCGCGCTGCTCGCCGGCAACCGCGAATCTCGACGCACAGGGCTACTTCAAGCCGCCGGACGAGCTGCGGCGGAAATTCGCGGCGGCCGGGGTTGCCGGCGACCGCGACGTCGTCTGCTACTGCGGGTCCGGAATCACTGCCGCGCACAACATCCTGGCGCTGCGCGTTGCGGGATTCGACGAGGCGTTGCTCTACGCCGGATCGTGGAGCGAATGGATCACGGATCCGACGCGCGGCGTGGCGACGGGGGATTGCGGCTAGCTCGACGTTCCTCCGACGGCCGCCGCTGCGCCGACCCTGCTCGTTCGACGCCCGTCCTTCGACGCCCCTGGGTTAGTATCGTCGGGACCCATTCATCCAACGGGGGAAAGATATGCACGAGCAACAAAAGATCATGATGGGCTGCCTTACGATCGCCGGCCTCTTCGGCGCGAGCATCGGTCTCGCCCAACCGCCGACGGGGCCGATGTCGTTCTTCGTGACGAGCGAAGGTCCCGGCAACGGCGGCAATCTCGGTGGGCTCGAGGGCGCCGATGCTCACTGCCAAGCGCTGGCCGAAGCCGCGGGTCACGGCGACCGCACGTGGCGCGCTTACCTCAGCACGCAGGGAGAGGATGCCGTGAACGCCCGCGACCGGATCGGTCCCGGTCCATGGTTCAACGCCGAAGGCGCGCGGATCGCCGCGAACGTCGACGAGCTGCACAGCATGGCACACCGGCTGAGCGCCCTCACGGCGCTCGACGAGAACGGCAACCGCATTCCCGGCAGCGGCTTCTCGCCGAATCGGCACGACATTCTCACCGGCACGCAGCCCGACGGCACGGCGTACCCCGCCGGCGAGGACATGACCTGCAACAATTGGACGAGCAGCAGCGACGACGGCGCCAAGGCGCGGCTCGGTCATCACGATTACGCGGCCTGGAATTCCACGCACGACTCGCGCGGATGCGGCCAGCAGGCCCTCGTCAGCACCGGCGGCGACGGCCTCTTCTACTGCTTCGCGCTGCCGGCCGAATAGGGCCGCTCGAGAGGGCGCCGGGCGGGCGATGTCCGAGCCGCGGCTCGCATCGCCCGGCGCCCCGCTCATCACCGCAGCCCGCTCATCGCGGCGGAGCGAACACGGTTACGAGGGATCGAGGACGGACGGCTTCGAAGCCCACAGCACGAGCGCGTAGCTGTAGTACGCGTCGAGCCACGTGCCGCGCTCGGGACGCGGCAATCGCCGCCGCCGACGGCGTCCCGAAGGTCTCGGCGAGGGCGTGGCGGCCGGCGGCGCGGCGGCCGCGTCCGTCCGCTCCGGCGGCCGTGGCTTGCGCCGGCGCGGAAACCACTTCAGCGGATTCAAGAACTTCTTCGAGCGCCACAGCGAGTCGCCGAAGAAGCCGAACTCCGAGACGCCGAACGACGCGCACCAGCGCTCGAGCTCGGCGCGCGAGAACGGGTACTCCTCGCCGACGCTCCAGCGGCCCGTCCGCTCGGTGATCCATTTGTAAAGGCGATACGGCGGATTGCTTCGATTCGGCACGGAGATGAACGTGATGCCGCCGTCCTTCAACAGGTCGAAGTGCGCCTTCAGGATCGCGCGGCGCTTCTCGTCGAGAAAGTGCTCGGCGAGGCCGAAGGACATCGAGACGTCGTACCGGCCGCACAAGCGCGCCGGCAAATCGAGAGCGTCCTGAAGGATCAGCTCCACGCGCAGGCCGAGGCTGTCGAACAGCCGGCGCGACCGTTCGAGCGCCGTTTCCGAGTAGTCGACCACGGCGACCTTCGCGCCCCGCTGCGCCATCAGCGCCGCGTTCGTGCCGCGCCCCGCGCCGAGCTCGATCACGGACAGATTCGAGAACGCCCCGTATCGCGCGATCACGATCGCCTCGATTCGCTGCCAGCGAATCAGCCTCTCCTCCTTCGCGACGCGAAAGAGATCCTTGTCGACGCTCGCGGGTTTCGTCCAAACCCGATTCCAGAGATCGGCGGTATTACGCTGGATCATGCTGCGGCTCCGGCGGTCCCCCGGCGTGAAGCTACCGCAGTTCGCTTCCCGCGTCAGCCCGATACGACGTCGAGCGCTTGGCATGCGGATTGCATCGAAGGTCGATGCACGCCCTCACCCGCCGGAGGAGCATGCGGAGGCGCGGATGAGAATCGCGGACGTCATGACCCGCGACGTCGAGCTGGTGTCGCCCGACGCGACCGTGCAGGAAGCGGCCACGAAGATGGCCGAATACGACGTCGGCGCCGTTCTCGTCGGTGCGAACGGGGCCCTCGAAGGCATCCTCACGGACCGGGACGTGCTCCTCCGAGCCGTCGTCGACGGCCGCGACACGACCCGTCTGCGGGTGCGCGAGATCATGTCGTCGACTCTTTTCGCTTGCCGCGAGGACGACAGCGTCGAAGACGCGTTTCGCGAGATGAGCGAGCGCCAGGTGCGCCGGCTGCCGGTCCTCGACCGGGACGATCGATTGATCGGCATCGTGACGTTGAGCGATCTCGGCCGGCTCGACCGCGATCCCCGTCGCACGAGCGAGACGTTGCGCGAGCTCGCCGAACCCCATCGCCGCCGGAGCAGCGAGGCGGAGCCCGATCAAGCCGACGAGAGCCGGTGACGCTCGATCAGGCGCTCGCGTTCGCGATCGTCATCGGGATGATGGCGATGTTCGCCTGGGGCCGGCTGCGCTACGACCTCGTGGCCCTGGTCGCCCTGCTCGCCTCGGTGATCGTCGGCATCGTTCCGGCCGACGAGGCGTTCTCCGGATTCGGCAACGACATCCTCGTGATCGTGGCAACGGCGCTGCTCGTGAGCGCTGCGGTGTCCCGCTCCGGCGTCGTGGACGTCGTGCTGCGGCGCGTCGGCCCGTACCTCTCGTCGCCGACGACGCAGGTGCTCGGCCTCGTCGCCACCGTCACGCTGCTCTCGGCCTTCGTCAAGAACATCGGCGCTCTCGCGATGCTGATACCGGTGGCGCTTCAGCTCGCGCGCCGCACCGGCACGTCGCCGTCGTGCCTGCTGATGCCGATGGCCTTCGGCAGTCTCCTCGGCGGACTGATGACGCTGATCGGCACGTCGCCGAACATCATCGTTTCCCAGATGCGCGAAGAGATCGTCGGGGAGCCTTTCAAGATGTTCGATTTTCTCCCGGTCGGCGCCGGCCTCGCCGCCGCCGGAGTGATCCTGCTCACGCTCACCTACCGCGTGCTGCCGACGGGACGCAAGGGCGCCGCGACGATGGATGCGGCGTTCAACATCGAGGGCTACACGGCAGAGGCACGCGTTCCGGCGGACTCGACGGCCGTCGGCAAGACCGTGGCGGAGATCGAGGCGCTCGGCGAAGGCGACGTCGAGATCGGAACGATTATTCGCGAGCGTTTTCGCCGCTATACGCCCAGCGACAACTGGACGCTGCACGCCGGCGACGTGCTGCTGCTCGAAGGCGAGCCGGGCGCGCTCGAGAAGGTCATCGCGCAGGGCAAGCTGAAGCTTGCGTCCGACGAGGAAGAATCGCCTGCACGCCGGCCGGCCGCGGGCGACGTCGGCGTCGTCGAGGCCGTCGTGCGGAGCGACTCGTTGCTCGTCGGCCGGTCCGCGGCCCAGGTCGCGCTCGCCGAGCGCTTCGGCGTGAGCCTGCTCGCCGTCAGCCGCGGCGGCGAGCGGATCACGCATCGGCTGCGCGCGCTGAAGTTTCGGCCCGGGGACGTCGTCGTGCTGCAAGGCGATCTCGACCGCCTTCCGGACATACTTGGCGAGCTCCGCTGCCTGCCGCTCGCCGGACGCGACCTGCGACTCGGCCGCGGCAAGCAAGGGAATCTGCCGGCGGCCGTGCTCGCGGCCGCGATGCTCCTCGTCGCGCTCGAGATCGTGCCGGTCGCGATCGCCTTCTTCGGCGCGGCGGTCACGCTCCTGCTGCTGCGAACGCTCAGCCTGCGGGAAGCCTACGACGCGATCGATTGGCCGATCCTGATCCTGCTCGGCGCGCTGATTCCGATCAGCGAGGCGATTCGCACGACCGGCGGAACCGATCTGATCGCCGCCTGGCTGTCGAGCGCGACCGGGGAGCTGCAGCCGCTCGGTGCGCTTGCGCTGATCATGGTCGTGGCGATGGTCGTCACGCCTTTCCTCAACAACGCCGCGACCGTGCTCGTGATGGCGCCGATCGCCGCGAGCCTCGCGCAAAAACTCCACTTCGCCCCGGATCCGTTTCTGATGGCCGTAGCCGTCGGGGCGGCGTGCGACTTCCTGACGCCGATCGGGCATCAGTCGAATACGCTCGTGATGGGTCCCGGCGGCTACCGCTTCGGCGACTACTGGCGGCTGGGGCTGCCGCTTTCGATCGTCGTGGTGCTCGTCGGCGTGCCGCTGATCGCATTCGTCTGGCCGCTGACGAAGGCTTGAGCGGGCGCCGACGCCTCGCGCTCAGCCGCCCGGGGACGAGACCTGGCCGAGCTGCACGACCGAGAGCGTATTGAAGGCCGAGTGCGCGATGATCGCGGGCCAGAGCGTGCCCCAGCGTATCGTAAATACGGCGAGGACTGCACCGTAGAGGGCGGTCTGGACCATGCCGAAAAGGCCTTGGTAGAAGTGGCCGAGCGAGAACAGCACGGCGGACAGCGCCACCGGCGCCCATACGCCGCCGAGCAGCTGACGCGCGCGGGTCAACAGGAGCCCGCGCGCGAGAATCTCCTCGTAGAGACCGACGACCACGAGCAGAGCGAGGGTGACTACGAGTGGCGTGCCCTCGGTCAATCCGAGGGCGATGGGCCGAAGCCCCTCGAGATGCTCCTCGACCGTCTGCGGCGACAGCGCGGCGACGGAGTAGGTCAGAACCGCGTTGACGGCGAAACCCGAGAGCAGCACGAGCAGCGCGCGGGCGAGATCGCGCCGCTCGGGTGCATGCAAGCCGATCTGGCTCCAGCGCTGCGCGCGCCATTCGAGCAGCATGCCGACGCCCGCGAGGACGAGCAGCGCCTGGATGAACACGATCGCGGCGAGGCTCGGCTCACCGCCCGACAGCGCGCCGACCACGACTCCCGCCGTGATCGAGCAAACGGGCACCAGCGCGATCGTCAGAAGGACGTCGACCGCGGCCTGCCGCTTCGTCAGCGGCGGCCCTTCCTGCTCCGTCATCGCGTCCGCGATTCGCTCCCGGGCCTGCGGGGAGGCGGCGTCAGTCGGCGCCTTGCGGGGCCGCCGACGGGGCCGCGGCCCGGATCCCCGCCTCGGCGAAGTGCCGCCGCGCGAGGAAGCAGCCGAGAAGCGCCGGGATCGCCATCGAAAGATGGTTGATCTCCGCGCCGAGATTCGGCGCGCCGAAGGCCGGATTGAACGGCGTTGCGATCCAGAACGGCGCGTAGAAGCCGAGCATCAGGATCAGCATCACCCACCAGGCGACCGGCGTCCGGTAGCGGGGCGCGGCGAACAGGATGACGAGGATCGCCGCCATGGCCGCGAAATCGCCGCCGAGCTCGCGCAGGAAATGATGCCAGCTGTGCGTTTGCGCGAGCGGTGCTTGCGGCACGAGCAGGAACGCATCGTTCCCGACATGGCCGATCGTGGCGCCGAGGCTGTTCCAGCCGGCCAGGAAGCCGACGATGACGAGGATGCGCGCGGTCCAGAGGTTTGTCAGAATGCTCACGGGTCTCCCCCCTGCTTTCCCCTCCATTCTAGCCTGCGGGAGTCGCGACATGAGGAACACGGATCGGCGGGCGATGGTGCTCCGTTGGCTCACCTGTGGGGTTCTCGGCTCGATCGCCGCCGGCTCGGCGCTGGCGCAGCAGTCGGATGCCGCGGCGAAGGCGCGGGCCGGCGTGGCCGCGCTCGGCAAGCAGTGGAACGGCGAGATCAACGCCGCGACCACGGCGCTCTATGCGGAGGTCCATCGCGCGGTGGACGCCTCCGGGATCCGGCGGATCGCGGACTTGAAGTACGGCCCTCACGCGCTTCAGAGCTTCGATCTCTTCGTGCCGGAGCAAGGCTTCAGCGAGCCCGGGCCCGTGCTCGTCTACCTGCACGGCGGCGGCCTCGTCCGGGGCGACAAGGTCAGCCCGGGCACCGACGGCCTGATCTACGCGAACGTCGCGAAGTTCATGGCGAGAGCGGGCGGCATCGGCATCAACGCGAACTACCGTCTCGTCCCGGATGCGAAGTGGCCGTCCGGCGCCGAGGACGTTCGCCTGCTGCTTGCGTGGATCAAGGAGAACATCGCGCGCTACGGCGGCGACCCGGGCAACGTGCTCCTGATGGGCAACTCGGCCGGGGCCACGCACGTCGCGACGTACCTGTTCCTCGAATCGGAGCAGCTCGACGGCGGCCCCGGCGTCCGCGGGGCGATCCTGAGCTCCGGCGCGTTCGACGCCGGAGACTCGGAGGCGGCCCGCGCCTACTTCGGCGAGGATGCGGCCGAACGCGAGCGCCGCGCCCCTCTCGGCCTCGTCGACGCCTATCAAGGCCCGGCCGTGCCGCTCTTCCTCTGGAGCGCGGAGTACGACCCGGCGTTCATCGAGACCGGCGTCGCAGAGATGTACGCGAAGCTCTGCCGCAAGTACGAGGACTGCCCGATGTACGTGCAGTTCCAAGGCCACAACCACGTCTCGCACGTGATGAGCATCGACTCCGACGACACCGCCGTCACGAACGCGATGATCCGCTTCTATCACTCGATCATCGACGCCCGCTGACGCCGGCGGAGCACCGGGCGACCCGGGGAACACGTCGTGGAACCCCGGCAACGACGTGGGACGCTTTCCCGGGCCGGAAGCCTCAGCCGGCCTTCGTGAGCGTTTCGACGTCTTCCGGCGTCAACGACAGGCGGGTCGCGCGGACCAGGCTCTCGAGCTGCTCGAGTGACGTCGCGCTCGCGATCGGCGCCGTCACCCCGTCGCGCCCGATGAGCCACGCGAGCGCGACCTCGGCCGGGTGCGCCCCGTGCCGTTCCGCCACCGCGTCGAGCGCGGCGAGGATCCGGAAACCCCGCTCGTCGAGATACTTGGCGACGCGCCGACCGCGGACGCTTTTCGAGAGGTCGCCCTCCGAGCGGTATTTCCCGGTCAGGAAGCCGGAGGCGAGGCTGAAATACGTGATGACGCCGAGCCCCTCCTCGATGCAGAGCTGCTGCAGCTCCCCTTCGAACGACGCGCGATCGTAGAGGTTGTATTCCGGCTGCACGACCTCGTAGCGCGGCAGCCCCGCGCTCGCCGCCGTGCCGAGCGCCTCGCGAAGCTGGGCGGCGTCGTAGTTCGAGCAGCCGATCGCCTTGACCTTTCCGTCGCTCAGAAGCTTCTCGTATCCCCGCAATGTCTCGTCGATCGGCGTTTCGGGGTCCGGAAAGTGGCTGAGATAGACATCGATCGCCTCCACGCGCAGGCGCCGCAGCGAATCCTCGGCCGCCTCCACGATCCGCTTCGCCGACAAGCCCTTACGGTCCGGGCCGAGCGGCGCGCCGACCTTCGTGATGATCACCGCCTGGTTGCGCTTGCCGGATCGCGCGAGCCAGTTGCCGATGATCGTCTCGGACTCGCCGCCCTCATGGCCCTCGACCCAGGCGGAGTAGGCATCTGCCGTGTCGATCGCATTGAGACCGTGCGCGAAGAAGGCATCGAGCAGCTCGAACGACCGGCGCTCGTCGACGGTCCATCCGAGGACGTTGCCGCCGAAGACGAGCGGTGCGATTTCGATGCCGCTGCGGCCGAGAGGTCGCTTGTCCATGCTTGCTCCTCGTGTAGCGCCTGCGCTCAGCGTATGCAAAGACGCGGCCCGGTGCACGCGCGGAGCGGCCGGACGGGAAGCCGCGTGCGGCGGCCGCCCTCTGCTATCCACGCCTGCGGGCCGCGCCGGCCGGAACGGATCCGGCCGGCATCGACGGCGCCGGGAGCGGGTATACTCGCGTACCACCACCGTTTCGAGTCCAACGGAGCAGGATATGTCGAGAGTGTCCGCCATGGCCGTCGTCGGCGTCGCCCTTTCGGCGCCCGCATGGGCGCATCACGGCTTCGGCCGTTTCGAGATGGACAAGACCGTGCACTACTCCGGCACGCTGACGGGGATCGATCTCGTCAATCCGCATTCGTACATGAACCTCGACGTCGTCGGCCCCGACGGCAAGACCACGTCGATGCGCTGCGAGATGCGTGCGGCGACGCTGATCAAGCGTTCGGGCTGGACGGTCGAGATGTTCGTGCCCGGGTCGCACGTCGAGATCGAGGGCCATCCGCACCGCGACGATCCGCACTCCTGCTACCTCGAAACCTTCACGCTCGGCGACGCCACGACGATCAACCGCAACGACCAGTTCTCGAGCGCGTCGCCCGTCGACGTGTCCAACCGGCCGCTGCGGCTCGCGTCCGGCGAGCTGAACATTTCCGGCGACTGGGCGGTCGAGCAGGCGGTGCTGACGGTTCCGCCCGAGGGCGGCAACGGCGCGCTCGTGCCGAAAAGTCTGCGTGAGGAGTTCGCATCCGGCGAGATCACGCTCGAGGAGATCCGCGCCCGTAACCCGAGACCGGCCCCGCCCGTCTACACGGAAGCCGGCCGCGCGGCGGCGGAGTCGTTCCGGATGTGGTCGCCCGAGGACAATCCGCGCCTCGCATGCAAGCCCACGAGCATCATCTTCGACTGGACGTTCGACTGGCCGGTGAACCGGATCACGCAAGCCGTGACCGAGGACGGCGAGAAGGTGATCGATATCGTCTACGGCCTCTACAGCTTCTCCCGCCGCATCCACATGGGCATGGAGAGCCATCCGGCCGACCTCGAGCCGAGCTATGCAGGCCACTCGATCGGCCGATGGGAGGGCGACACTCTGATCGTCGATACCGTCGGCTTCCAGCCCGGCGTGCTCGTGCCGCCGACTCGCAACAGCGATCAGCTGCACATCGTCGAGCGCTTCACGCTCGACCCCGAGACGTTCGCGCTGAAGCGCGAATACACGGCCGAGGATCCGGTTTACCTGGCCGAGCCGTACACGGGCTCCGACACGGTCTTTCCGTCGGAGACGCCGTTCGAGCGGCATCCGTGCGAGGAGCTGACGTACGAGTTCACGCCTCAGGACGGCGAATAGGCGAACGAGCTCGGGCTCCGAAGCTCGCTGCTAGGGAAATCTTGCAATTCCGGTAGTGGACGCCGGGAAGCGGGCACGGTACTTTTGCGCCTGGTCGGCCTGCTCGTCTTCGTCGCCGATGCAACAGGAGCCGCTATGCATTCGCTCACGTCCATGATTCGAACCGTGCTGGTCGGGGCCGGAGCAGCCTCGTTCTTGGTAGCGACGGCGCACGCCCAAATCGACGATTCCATTCGCGGAGCCCCGAGCGAGGCCAACCACTTCATCGGGACCCCCGACGGCTGGGAGCACCCGATGACGCCGTGGGGCGAGCCCGACATTCGCGCTCAATTGGACATGATGCAGGCGTCCCGCGTGCCCCTCGAGCGGTGCGCGAGCAGCTACCGGTTCGGCGCTCCGCCGTGCGACATGGACAAGAAGTGGCTCACGGAGGAGGAATACGAGGCGCGGATGGAGCAGTACCGCAACCGCGTCGACCGCAGTCGGCAAGCGTTGGCGGAAGGCAACCTCGGCGTCTCGCTTCAATCGGGTCTGGTCGACCCGAACATTCCGCAGCGGCAGACCAATCTCATCGTCGATCCGCCGAACGGCCTGCTGCCGGCGCTGACGCCGGAGGGCAAGCTCCGCGCGCTCGAGATGCGCAGCGACTGGGCGCTGCCCGGCGAGGATCTGACGTTCGACGGCCCCGAGGATTTCGATAGCTGGGATCGGTGCATCACGCGCGGCATGCCGTCGTCGATGATGCCGTATCGCTACAACGGCGGGTTCAGGATCATGCAGGCGCCGGGCTACGTGATCTTCCAGCTCGAGATGATCCACGAAGCCCGCATCATTCCCACGACCGACGTCGCCGAGCTGCCGCCGGAGATCAAGCAGTGGATGGGCGAGTCGCGGGGCCATTGGGAAGGAACCACGCTCGTCGTCGAGACGACGCATTACAAGGAAGGCCCGCCGATGATCAACCTCGCGGTCGTCGGCTCGCCGCCCGGAAATCGCTTCCCGATCAGCGACCAGATGAAGACCACGGAGCGCATCGTGCGTCTGAACGACGACTGGTGGCTGTACGAGATCACGACCGAAGACCCGGTCATCCTCACGCGTCCGTTCACCGTGCGCTACCCGATGCGCAACGATTCGGACTATCTGATGCCCGAGTACGCTTGCCACGAAGCCAACACGATCGTGCGGAACTACACCGAGACGAGCCGCTACGAGCGTGCGCATCCGACGCCGGAGCCCGAGCAGCCGCCGGTCGAGGTCACCGCGGACGTCGCGAACACGCTCGACGGACGGTGGGTCGGCCGACCGCGCATCGTCACGATCGACGTCGACGTCGAGCTCGAGTTCACGAAGAACGCCGACGGAACGGTAAACGGCAAGCTGATCGGCACGAACCTCGGTGAGATCGACAAGCCTCTCAGGAATTTCACGATCGACGGGCGCTCGATGCGGTTCACGTTGCCGAACATCGATCCGTGGAGGTTTGCCGGAGAGCTCACCGAGGAAGGCACGATCGTCGGCGTCGTGAGCAGCGCGCAAGGCGGCTTGCCGATCACGTTCCGGCCGGTCTCGGAGTAGCCGCGCCCCGCGCAAGCGCGGCTCGGAGCGCCGCGCGGCGGGCGGAGGAGGCTCGAGCGAAGTGGCCTGAGGTGACGCGTCGCGAAGACGCGTCCGCCGTTCCAATATTTGGTAAGCGAAGCGCCGCCGGATTGTCCTAAAGTAGGGCAAGGCGTGGTTGGACACGGAGGCCGCTTTGCGCGTCCTATTCATCTGCTCGGCAGGACACTCGGGCTCGACATTGCTCGATCTCCTCCTCGGCTCCCATCCGCAAGCCGTTTCCCTCGGCGAGATCACGCACCTGCCGAAGAATCTGGCCCTCAACACGGCCTGCACGTGCGGCAGCCCGGCACGCGAATGCCCGGTTTGGTCGCGCGTGGTCGACGAGCTGAGCGAGCAGCCGGAGTTTCGCCGCGTGCACGTCGATCCGTACGTGCTGCACCTCGGGATGATACAGGCGAGCTCCGTCGTCGATCGGCGCCATCAGACGCTCTTGCGGATGTGGCAACGGAAGCTGGTCTATGGATTGGCGTTCGCGCGCTTCCGCTGGAACGTGCCGGTCCCTGCCGCCTGGCTCGGACCGCTGACCAGAGGCGCGAAGAACAAGCTCGTGTTGTTCGGCGTGATCTCGCGCCTGCTATCGCGCTCCGTGCTCGTCGATTCGTCGAAGCATTACCTCGAAGCGGTGAGCCTTTACGCTCAGGCACCGGACGTCGTTCGGATCGTCCTGCTCGTGCGTGACGGCCGAGCGGTCTACTACTCCGGCCGAAAGCGAGGCCAGTCCCGCAAGGCGGCGTTGCAGGCGTGGAAGCGACCCAACGAGCGTGCCCTGCCCATCCTCGCGCGCCGCGTTGCCGACGAGCATTTGCTGCGCGTCAGGTACGAAGATCTCGTTGCCCATCCGCAGGAGGAGCTCGAGCGGCTGTGCCGGTTCGCCGGCATCGACTTCGCCCCGGAGATGCTCCGCTTCACCGAACGAGAGCATCACGTGCTGAACGGCAACAGGATGCGCTTCGGCACGCGCGCGGTGATCGTCCCGGACCATTCCTGGCAACACGCGCTCTCGGCCCGGGAGCTGCGCGACTTCGACCGGCGCGCCGGCCGGCTGAACCGGAAGCTCGGATACGAGTCGACGCCGCCCGGCCCGTCGCGGGCGCCGGCGGCGCCGTCGGGCAACTCCCGCCGCCGGGGCGCCGCCTAGGTCGCATGCAATATTTGGAAGCCTGATCCCAAATCGGCCGCGAGCCGGTACCCGGTGTCGAGCGAAGCGCGGACGCGCGCCTCGTGCTTCGGAGCGCCGCTGTCAGAAACCAAAGAAATGGTGTCAGACACCTTTTTCCGGAACGCAGCACGACCTAGGTAGCTTTCCGCCTGTCCGCGGTCGCGGCCCCTCCCCTACCTTGTCCTCGGGTCGAGCGAGACGACGAGCACATGACCATTGCACGCATCACCCCGGTAATCATCGCGCGCAATGCCGCCGGCACGCTGGCACGTACGTTGCGCAGCCTCGAGACGTTCCGGGAGGTCATCGTCTACGAGAACGGATCCACCGATGCGACGGAGCAGGTCGCCGCCTCGTTCCCGAACACGCGCGTGATCACCGGCGACTTCATCGGCTTCGGCCCTACGAAGAACCGGGCCGCGAGCTTCGCCGCCACCGACTGGATTTTGTCGATCGACGGCGACGAATACCTGGCGCCGGCGCTCGTCGACGAGCTCGCGGCGCTGCCGCTCGACGACGCCGGCGTCGCTTATGCCGTGAAGAGGCATAATCTGCTCCTCGGCAAGCTCGTCGAGCACGGCGGGTGGGGAGACGATTGGCTCGTGAGGCTCTACAACCGCAATCGCTGCCGCGTCAACAACGCAATGGTGCACGAGAAAGTCGAGGTACCGCGTGACTGCAGAGTCGTGCGGCTCGACGGCGCGCTCTGGCACGAAGCCGTGACCGACGTCGATCAGTTCCTGCGGAAGATCAGCCGCTACAGCGAGCTGCGCCGCGGCGACGGCGCGAAGACGCACCGTCCGCTCGTCATTCTATGCCGCGCCTGCTGGGCTTTCTTTCGCAGCTTGGTCCTCGAGGCCGGTTTTCTCGCGGGCTGGCGCGGCGTGCTGATTGCGTACGCCAATGCCACGGGCACGTTCTTCAGGCACATGAAGCGCTACGCCGACCGAGCCGTCGCCGCCGAGCAGGCCGAGCGCGCGTTCGGCTCCGCACTTTCCGACTCGCCCCGGCCGAATCTGCGCAAGAGGCTGCCTTGAAAGCGGGCCGCATCGGCGCGCTGCTCGTCACGTCGCACAGCGATCGCCCGGAAGCCGAGACGATCATCGGCCTTCACGAGCTGGGGTTCCGGCTGCATGTCCTGTGCTCGCCGCGCGCTCGGCATCTGGAGCGCATGCGCAGAGCGGGAGTGGCGGTCACCCCGCTCGAGCTGCGCGGCAAGGTCGACCCGGCCGCGATTCGCCTGATCCGCGGCGAGCTGCAGGGCGGCGCGTACCGGATTCTCCACCTGTTCAACAACAAGGCGGCCGTCAACGGCCTCCTCGCCGCATGGGGGATTCCGGCGAGAGTCGTCGTGTATCGCGGCATCGTCGGCAACGAGAGCTTTCTGAACCCGTTCTCCTGGATGCGCTGCCTCAACCCTCGCGTCGACCGCATCGTCTGCGTGGCGGATGCGGTGCGCCGTCATTTCCTCGACATGCGGCTGCTCGGCCTGCGCCTGAGCCCCGAAAAGCTCGTGACGATACACAAAGGGCACGATCTCTCCTGGTACGACTTCGCGCCGGTGTCGCGCGCGGAGCTCGGGCTCGACGAAGGCGCCTTCCTCGTCGGCTGCGTGGCGAACTGGCGGCCGCGAAAAGGCATCGAGGTGCTCGTCGACGCGGTCGATCGGCTGCCGGACTCGGTCGATCTGCACTTGCTCCTCGTCGGACAGCTCAAAAGCGAAGCGCTCCTGCAACGCATCCGGTCGAGCCGCCGCGCGGCTCGCATCCACGTTCTCGGGCATCGCGACGACGCGCCGGAGGTCGCCGCCGGCTGCGACGTCGCCGTGCTGCCGTCGCTGCGGCGCGAAGGCTTGCCGAAGTCGATCATCGAGGCGATGGCGTGCGGCGTCGCGCCGGTCGTCACCTCCGTCGGCGGCAACGTCGAGCTCGTCGAGCACGAGGCCAGCGGGCTGGTCGTGCCGCCGAGCGACGCCGATGCCCTGGCGGACGCGCTGACGAGGCTCTATCGGGACCGCGAGCTCCGGCGGCGGCTCGGCGCGGCCGCGCGCGAGCGCATCCGCACGCGATTCACGATCGGACGAACGATTGCCGAGACGGCACGCCTCTATCGCGAGCTGGCCGAGCTGCCGCTTCCGGCGCCCCGCGCCGTTTCCGGGCTGCCATAATTCGCCATGATCGGTCGCGATTCGCCATGATCGTCGGCGCGGTCCGCCATTTTTCCCTGCGATCCTTGCTCCATCGGACGCCCCGTGGAGCAAAGGAATGTCGTCGCAACGCCTCACCGATATCGCCGTCGCGGTCGCCGCGCTGGCGCTGCTCTCGCCGCTCCTGCTCCTGATCGCCCTCCTGATTCGTCTCGAGGACGGCGGTCCGGCGCTCTTCACGCAGATCCGGGTCGGCGCCGGAAAGCGGCCGTTCCGCATCTACAAGTTCCGCACGATGCGCGACGGCAGCATCACGCGCATCGGCCGGTGGCTGCGGTCCACGGGTCTCGACGAGCTGCCTCAGCTCGTGAACATGCTGCGCGGCGAGATGAGCCTGATCGGCCCGCGTCCGCTGACCGAGGCCGACGTCATGCGGCTCGGCTGGAACGACGACGCCCACGCGCTCCGGTGGAGCGTCCGCCCCGGCGTCGTCGGGCTCGCCCAGCTCTACGCGGGCCGCGGCGCCCGGCTCTCGTGGTTTCTGGATGCCGCCTACGTGCGCGGACGCCGGTTCCGCCTCGACGCCGAAATCGTGGCCGCGACGGCCGTGATGAGCGTGCTCGGCAAGCCGCGCGTGCGGGCATGGCTGCGGCGCCGGCGCGCGGCCGCTGCCGCGGAGCGCGCTTCGGCGGCACCCGTTGCTCCGGCGAGGGCATCCCACCGCGCGCAGATTTTCGCGGTCGTCGAGCGCGCTTAGCGCTCAGCGCCGGCGCGCGCGGCGCTCGGGCGTCGTGCTCGAGCGTGCGCTTTCCAGTGCGTCGATGAACCGCCGGCACCAGGCATGGATGTCGTTGTTCCGCAGCACCTGGAACATCGCACGGTAACGCTCGCGCCGTTCCGCAAGCGGCATGTCGATCGCTCTCTGCAAGCCTTCGGCGACGCCCTCCTTGTCGTAAGGGTTGACGAGCACCGCGCCTTCCGCGAGCTCGATCGCGGCGCCGCATAGCGTGGAGAGCACCAGCACGCCGGGATCCTTCGGATCCTGGCTCGCGACGTATTCCTTCGCGACGAGATTCATGCCGTCGCGGATCGGCGTGACGAGGCCGACGCGCGCGAGACGCAGGAGCGCCATCAGCACGCTGCGATCGTAGGCCCGATTCAAGTATCGGATCGGCACCCAATCGATCTCCGCGTAGCGGCCGTTGATGTTGCCGGCGGCCTGCTCGAGCTCGTTGCGGATCGCTTCGTAGGTCATGACCTTCGAGCGCGTCGGCGGAGCGATTTGCATGAAGGTGACGTGGCCGCGGATCGCCGGATAGCGGCCGAGCAGGCTCTCGTACGCCCGAAATCGCAGCTCGAGCCCCTTGCTGTAGTCGAGACGATCGACGCCGATGATGAGCTTGCGGTTCCGCAGGCTGAGAAGGAGCCGCTCGACCTGGGGCCGCTCCACGTTCTGTGCACCGAGCGAGCGGCACTCCTCGACGTCGATGCCGATCGGGAACGCGCCGGCCTCGAACGATCTGCCGAACGCCCGTATCCGCCCGTCTTCCAGCAGTCGGCCGCCGATCTCGGGCTGCGACATGCATTCGGCGAGCGCCATCCGATCCGGCTCGGTCTGGAGCCCGACGACGTCGTAGGCCGCGAGCGCGCGCAGCAGCTCGTCGTACACGGGCAGCGACCGCAGCACGTCGAAGCTCGGAAACGGCACGTGCAGGAAGAAGCCGATCGGCAGATTCACGCCTTCCCGCCGCAGCTCTTCCGCGAGCGGGATCAAGTGGTAATCGTGAACCCAGACGACGTCGTCGGGCTCGAGCAACGGCAGCAGGCGCTGCGCGAAGAGTCGATTGACGCGGCGATAGGCTTCGTAGTCGCTCCGGTTATAGGAGAAGAAGCCGAGCATGAAGTGCAGCAACGGCCAAAGGGTATTGTTGCTGAAGCCGTTGTAGTACGCCTCGAAGTCGCGGGCGTCGACGTCGATCGTGGCGAAGCGAACGCTTCCGGAGGTGGAAATCTTCGCGTCGCTGGGCTCCCCTTCCGTGGTCTTGCCGCTCCAGCCGAACCAGAGCCCGCCCCGCTGCTGGAACGCCGCCAAGAGCCCGACGGCGAGACCTCCCGCGGATTTCCCGCTCCGCGGCACGGCTACGCGGTTCGATACGGCCACGAGCCGGCTCATCGCGAGGCCCCGAGCTGCACAGCCGCCTGCCCGACATCCATCACGGGCCTATTATGCGGACAGCTCCGGCGAACCGTTAAGAGGTACCCGCCGCGACGAGCTGCTCGAGCCAGCCGAGCACGGCGCCCACGCCGGCAAGCCGCCAGCGGGCCTCCGTGGCGCCCGCCCCCACCTTCACCGACACGCCTCCCAGGGCGTTCACCGTGCGAAAACCCGCCTCGTCGGTCACGTCGTCGCCGACGAAGACCGGCGTGCGCCCGGCGAACGGCGCCTCCTCCATGAAGGCGGCGATCGCGCTCCCCTTGTTCGTCACGCCCGGCTTGAGCTCGAGCACGCTGCGGCCCAGAAGGATCTCGATATCGGGCGGCAGCGCGCGCTGGAGCTCGCCGGCAAAGCGGTGCACGTCGCGCTCGAGTTCCGGCCGCGCCCGGTAATGCATGGCCAGCGCGATGCCCTTGTCCTCGATCCACAGACCCGGGTGACGGGCCGCGAACGCGTCGAGCGCCGCACGCGCCGCGGCGAGCGCGCGATCGTGCCCGCCCGCGCTGTGCAGCCGGCGGCGGGCATCGCGCCGCTCCAGGCCGTGGACACCGGCGGCGACGTACGTGTGGGGCGCGAGAATGCGATCCAGCTCCTCGATGCGCCGCCCGCTGACCAGCGCCACGGCGCCGCCCGTGACGGTCGGCAGCGCCGGCAGCAGCGCCCGAAGGCGCGGCGAGGCCGTGGTTCGATCGGGATGCTCGACGATCTCGACCAGCGTCCCGTCAAGATCCAGAAACAGCGCCGGTCGATGCGGCCAGGGCGGCCGGTCGGCTTCCGTCATGCTTCGGCGTCTCCGAGACGTAGAGCGTCTGCGTCGGGTAGGCGAATCGAATGCCCTCCTTCGCGAAGCGCTCGTGAAGCGCGAGATCGATCTCCTGCTGGATGTCCATGAACAAGTTGTAGTCGGGCGAAAGCACGTAATACACGGTCTCGAAGATTAGCGCGAACTCGCCGTGCTTCTGAAAATGCGCGCGATCGAAGCGCACGCGGTCCTGCGCCTCGACGGCCTCCCGGATCATTGCAGGGATGCGCCGCAGCTGATCCGGCCGCGTCTCGTACCTGACGCCGATGCTGAAGACCACGCGCCGCTCGAACATCCGCCCGAAGTTACGCAGGCGGCTGCTCAGGAGATCGTTGTTCGAGAACACGAGCTGCTCGCCCGAGAGGCTCCGCAGGCGCGTGGTCTTCAAGCCCACGTTCTCGACCGTGCCGAGGAAATCGTCGACGGTGATGAAATCGCCGACCACGAACGGCTTGTCGAGCACGATCGAGAGCGACGCGAAGAGATCGCCGAGAATGTTCTGCGCGGCGAGCGCCACGGCGACGCCGCCGATGCCGAGCCCGGCCACCATCGCGGTCACGTTCACCCCGACGTTGTCGAGCACGACGAGCAAGATGATCGCCCACACCGCGACGCGCAGCACGAACCCGAGCACGTCGAGCGCGGCCACCGTTCCCGGATCCTCGGAGAGCTGGCGTTCGCGCTTCAGCTTCAGGAACGCGGCCAGCGCGGTCGTCGCCCAGAGCCCGATCTGGAGCAGCAGCCCGATCTCGAGCGCGCGTCGGAAGAAAGCATCGGCGGCGGGCGGCCAGGATGGCAGCCGCGATCCCACATAGAGCGCTACGAGCAGCAGGAACCAGCTCTTCGTGCAGCCGACGGAGCGCCGCGCGATCGCGAGAGGCAGGCTGCGGTTGCGGTCGGCCAGCAGGCCGAGACGCCTGCCGAGCTGCGAGCGGAGCAGCACGAGCACGAGCCACACGACGACGAACACGGCCGCGCCGCCGGCCCAGATCAGCAGCGAGTTGCCGCCGACTTCGTAGTCGAGCCACTCGAGATAGTCCATCAGTCCTCCCTGCTCCGTCGCTCGCGCCGATTGTAACGAATCGCGTCCGACGCGCCCGTCCCGTTGGTATATAGTTGCCGCGGAGCGCGTCCTAGAGAGGGGAGAATGGGCGATGAGGGGAATGATTCGGATCGCAGCGATCGGGCTCGCATTCTGCGCGCTTGGCCCGGCGGCCGCGCAAGAGAGCGGCTGGCACGCGCGGCTCTCCACGGTGCCGATCGATCCGTCGCTCACCGACACGATCGCCGGGCACGGCGAAGCTTCCGCGGAGCTGGCCGGCAAAGAGCTGCGTATCACGGGAACGTTCACTGGACTGAAAGGGCCGGCGACGATCGCGCAGCTGCGCGTGAGCCCATACGTCGGCGTCCGCGGGCAGCCGATCGCGGACCTCACCGTCAGCCCCGCCACCGAAGGCTCGGTATCGGGCTCCGTGGAGCTGACGCCCGAGCAGATCGAGGCGTTGCGCGGCGGTCGCCTCTACATCCAAATCCACAGTCAGACCGCGCCGGAAGGCAATCTTTGGGGATGGCTCGTGCAGTGACGCGCGGAATCGCGGCCGCCGGCGCCGCACAAAAGGGCGCGCCGGCACTCCTGCTGCCCAAGTAGCCCGTTGTCGCGATTCGGCGACCGAAGGAACGGCGCGATCCAGGTTCGCGTCGGCATCCCCGGCGCCTCGGCCGTTCCCCGTACCTTGCGAAACGGCGACTCGCGTGCGGCGGGCGGTCGTCGAAACGCCTGCCGAACAACGACATGGCGTGCAGTGTTCGAATCGATGACAGCCGTCGATGCGGGTGGTAGGCTAACGTTCCTTCGAGTTGCCGCGCGCGCATACTGCTCGAGGTCCTTTCGCCGCGCAGCGGGCGCCGCGACGTTCATTCAATGCGTACAGGCGATGCATCTGCCCACGCACTCCGAACGAGCCATTCGACCGACGAGCGCAGAGCCGGTCTATCGCTTCGGCGAGTGCGAGGTGAACCCTCGCCTCCGACAAATACGCTTCGCCGGCGCCCTCGTCGAAGCTCAGCCGAAGACTTTCGATCTGCTGCTCTACCTGATCGAGAACCGCGATCGTGTGATCGACAAGGACGAGCTGCTCGCGAAGCTTTGGCCGAACATGATCGTTTCCGAGTCCGCCCTCACGCAGGTCGTGCGCAAGGCCCGCTCCGCCGTCGGCGACGACGGCACGCGGCAAGCGGTCATCCGTACGATCCAGCGCCGCGGCTTCAGGTTCGTGGCCGCGCTCCTCGACGAGCCTGACGAGGAGTCGCCTCCGGCGCCGCTCGCTTCGGCGAGCGGCAAGGAAGAGGAGGCATCGGTCGCCGTGCTCCCGTTCGTCGACATGAGCGCGGAGCACGATCAGGAGTACTTCTGCGACGGCATGGCCGAGGAGATCATCAACGAGCTCGCGCAGATTTCCGGGCTGCGCGTCGCCGCGCGCACGTCCACGTTCGCATTCAAGAACCGCGCGGACGACGTGCGTGAGATCGGCCGGCGGCTCGGCGTGAAGTCGGTGCTCGAGGGAAGCGTGCGTAAGGCCGGAAACCGTCTGCGCGTGACCGCGCAGCTCATCGATGCCGATACCGGGTTTCATCTCTGGTCCGAGCGCTGGGATCGAGCGCTCGAGGACATGTTCGCGATCCAGGGCGAGATCGCGTCGCTGATCGCGGCCGCGCTGAGGCGACCGGTAAGCGACCCTACCCCCGGCGCCGTCCGCTACACGTCCGCGGATCTTTGCGAGCGCGGCTTCGCTTATCTGCACCGCTACGGCCGGCGCAGCCAGCGCTTCGCGATGGACCTCTTCGGTCAGGCGCTCGCAATCGACCCGAAATCGGCCCGCGCCTGGGCGGGCCTCGCGCTGAGCCATGCGGTGCTCTATCGCACCGACTGCCGGCACCATCGCGAAGAGGCGGCTGCCGCGGCCGAACGCGCTTTGCAGTTCGATCCGGGCTGCGCGGAAGCGTGGACCGCACGCGGCGCCGCGATATCGATCACGGGCGACTTCGCGGACGCTGAGGCCGCATTCAAGCGCGCGCTGGCGCTCGCGCCGTCGCTTTTCGAGGCCCATTACTACTACGGTCACGCGTGCATTGAAGCCGGCGAGTACGAGCAGGCCGCGGCGCTCTACGAGCGCGCCGCCCAGCTCCGTCCCGCTGACTACCAGGCCCTGGTCTTCGCTCGCCAGGTCTATCGCTCGCTCCGGCAGCCGGAGCGCGAGCGCGACGCGGCGCTGCGGCAGCTTCAAGCAGCGGAGCGCGCGTTGGCCGCGGATCCGACCGACGCCCGCGCCCTCTCGCTGAGCTCCGGCTCGCTGATCGTCGTCGGCCGTACCGAGGAAGCGCTCGAATGGAGCAGGCGCGCGTGCGAGCTCGAGCCGGACGAGCCCTACGTCCACTACAACGCCGCCTGCGCGTACGCGCTTCTCGGCGATACGGAACGCGCGCTGGACGCGCTCGAGCGCGGCACCGAAGGCGCGTACGTCTGCCGCCGGTCGTGGGTCGAGCACGACGACGATCTCGCGTCTCTGCGCAACCATCCGCGCTTCCGCCGGATGCTCGACGGCCTTTGCTGAACGGCGGCCCCCGAGGCCATCCGCTTCACTCCGCGGCCGCGGTCCGTCATTCGGCGGTCACGAATTAATCAGCGAAAAATCACTGCGAAGTCATGCCGTCGCAGCCGCCGTCGCCGATGATGACGACCGTCGGTTGAGGCGGAATCAAAGACACGAGGGACGATCCGATGAAAGCACAGCGACTCGCAGTGACGTTCGCGGCAACGTTGTCGTTCGCAGCCGGCCTTGCGTCCACGCAGGCCGCAGCCGACGGCCGGTCCGAGGTGACGCGGTCCGTCGTCGTCCAGTACCCGGTCGACCTGCTGAACGGCGATGCCGGAGCCGAGCAGCTCTATTCGCGGCTCCAGGATGCCGCGCGCAAAGCCTGCGGGCAGTTCGACACCAAGCAGCTTTACGGGCTGAAGGAGTGGCGCCGGTGCTACGAGGCGGCGCTCGCCGATGCGGTGAAGAAGGTCGGCGCAGGCCGTCTCGCGGCCGTGCGGGAATAAGCGTCGCAAGGCGGCCCCCCGGGGCGGACGCGGCGGCTTCGGACGCCGCCCCGCCCCGGGCGGGTCCCGGTAGAGCCGTCGGCACGCGACATCGAACCGCAGGCGCGTGACGTCAGCCGCTCGGTGCGCCCTGTGACGCGATCCAGGCGTCGACGCGCCGCTCGAGTATCGACAGCGGCAGCGCGCCGCCGCCGAGCACCGTATCGTGGAAGCCGCGGATGTCGAAGTCGTCGCCGAGCGCGTGCTCGGCCTTCTCGCGCAGCTCCATGATCTTCAGCATGCCGATCTTGTACGACGTCGCTTGACCGGGAAGGACGATGTAGCGGCGAACCTCGGACCGTATCTGGCCCTCCGCCGCCGGCGAGTGAGTTATGAAATATGCGACGGCCTGCTCTTCGGTCCACCCCTTCGCATGCAGCCCGGTATCGAGCACGAGCCGGATCGCACGCCAAATCTCGGTCGTCAGCCGGCCGAAGTCCGAGTACGGATCCTCGTACGCGCCCATCTCCTTGGCGAGCCGCTCGGCGTAGAGCCCCCAACCTTCGATGTACGCGTTGAAGAAGGCCTGCGTGCGGAATTCGGGAACGCTCGTCAGCTCCTGCGCGATCGAGATCTGCAGGTGGTGACCCGGGATGCCTTCGTGATATGCGACCACCTCGAGCTGCGGCTTCGGCATCGCGCTCATGTCGATCAGGTGCACGTAGAAGATCCCGGGGCGGGAGCCGTCCGGAGTGCCGGGGAAATAGTGCTGGGCGGCGCCGGGCTGCTCGCGGAAAGGCTCGACGCGGCGCACGACGAGATCCGCCTTCGGCAAGATGCCGAAGAACTCCGGCAGCTTCTGCTCGATCCGCCCGAGGTGGACGCGGGCGGCTTCGAGGTACGCCGCGCGGCCCTCGTCGGTGTTGGGGTAATAGAAACGCGGATCGTCTCGGACGAACTCGAAGAACTCGCGCAGGCTTCCGTCGAACCCGACGCGCTCCTTCACGGCCTCCATCTCCGCCTCGATGCGCGCCACTTCGCGCAGCCCGATCTCGTGGATCTCGTCGGCCGAGAGCTCCGTGGTCGTGGCATAGCGCAGGCGTTCAGCGTAGAACGCTCGGCCGTCCGGCAGCTTCCAGACGCCCGTGGCGACCTCGTCCGCGTTCGGCAGATCCGACTCGACCCATGCGACCAGCGCGTCGTAAGCGGGCTCGAGCCGCTCCGTCAGCGCGGCGCGCGCGGCAGCGCGCAAATCCGCGGCCCGCGCGGCGTCGATCTCGCCTCTCTCGAGCAGCGCTGCGATTTCCGCCTCGGCGTCCGCCCATATCGGCGAGTCGCCGTCGCCGCCGAACGGCGCCCCCGTGACGACCGCGCGCGCCTGCTGCAGCACGCCTTCGTAGGCGAAGCGAGGCGGCCGGACGCCCTCTTCCGCGGCCGCCTGCGCGCGCTCGAGCAGTTGCCGGATTGCCCGGCCGATGCCGCCGATGCGGGCGATGTAGGCCTCCATGTCGGAGACCGAGTCGACCTCGTGGAAGTTGATCAGGAACTGAGGCAGCGATGCCTGCGGACCGCTCATCTGGGTGAAGACGTAGTTCGAGCGCAGGTAGGGCCGCGCCGCCTCGGCGCGCTCGAGCTCGTAGACCCATATGTCGTAAGACGTTTGCGCTTCGGGCGTCAGGAGCTCGTAATCGAAGCTTCGTTCGAGATCGGCGACCGAGTCGCGCCGCCACGCGAGCTGCGCGTCGGCGGCGCTCTCGGAGAAGTCGTCGATCGCGTCGTAGTCGTCCTTCCGCCCGAGCATCGTCTTCTGCATCGGGCTGAAGTCGAGCAGCTCCTCGTAGCGCGCGTCGAACCACTCGTTGAGCCGCGCGGCTTCCGCCTCGATCCGCTCGGAGCGGGCCGCCGCAGGCGTCTCCTGCGCCGGCAGGCGGAAAGGCCACGCGACGACGCACGCCGCCACGGGTGCGGCGCAAAGCAGCCGGCGAGCCGATGTTTCGAACGTCATCGCGGTCCCTCCGGGGCGGCGAACGCAGTGAGCGCCGGCTGGGCGTGCGCGAGCGTCGGGTCAAGCATCATGTACAGGTATTTGCGGGACACTAGGTATGCATGACGAAGCGGGCCCGCCGTTCGGCGATGCGCCAGCCCGAGGCCGTCAGCCGAAACGCGTCCTCGAGCTCGCCGATCAGCGTGCGGGGATCGCACTTCGCTCCGAAAGGCCCCTCCGCCCGCAGCGCATCGGCCGAATACAGCACCACGTACGTGAGGCCGCGGGCTGTCGCCGTCGATTCCGCCGTGACGATGATGTTGCTGCACACGTGGCGCGTCATCCGGTTCCGCGGCCGCGACCGGTAGGAGTCGATGATCTCGTCGCGGCCGACGAGCGGCGGGCCCGAGGGCCTGTGAAGCAAGCCGTCGCTCGTGAAGAGATCCGCGAACGCCTCGTAGTCCTGGCGGTCGTTCGCGGCGACGGATTCGAGGACGAGCCGCGCGCACGCATGCTCGATCAGCGCCCTTTCCTGCTCGGTGAGTGCGGATGTGTTCATGGGCGAAGGATAACGCACGCGGCGGCGAAGCGCGCCCGGGGCTTCGCCCGTTGATTCCTGCGCCGCCGCGCCGGAACATCGGTTAGCCCCTTCCCCGCGTCAGGAGGATTCGATGAGCAGGGATCTCGTCTTCTATCACAACCCGATGTCGCGCGCCCGAATCGTCCACTGGATGCTCGAGGAAGTCGAAGCGTCTTACGAGGTCGAGCTGATCCGCTTCGACAAGAACGAGCACAAGGCGCCCGAGTATCTCGCGATCAACCCGATGGGCAAATTGCCCGCGATCGTGCATCGCGGCACCGTCGTGACCGAGAGCGCGGCGATATGCGCCTATCTCGCGGACGCATTTCCGGACGCCGGCCTGGCACCCAATGTCCGCTCTCCGGACCGCGGCACGTATTACCGGTGGCTGTTCTTCGCCGCCGGCTGCCTCGAGCCCGCGCTCGTGGACAAGATGCTCGACCGGCCGGACCCCGGACGGCCGAGCGCAATCGGATACGGCACCTACCGTGACACGCTGGATACGCTCGAGCAGGCCGTCGCGAAGGGACCGTATCTTCTCGGCGAGCGCTTCACGGCGGCCGACCTGTACGTGGCCTCGCAAATCGGCTGGGGCCTCATGACGAAGGCGCTCGAGCCGCGGCCGGCGCTCGTCGACTATTCCACCCGCTGCACGGAGCGGCCGGCCGCGAAGCGGGCCGCCGCGCGGGAAGAGGAGTTCGTCGCCCGGCTGAAGGCCGCGGGCTGAGCCGAGCCGCGAGGCCTGACGGCCGACGCGGGCCCGGGACGCACGTCAGCCGCGAGGGCACACGGCCGACGCGGCTCGAGACGCTCGTCAGCCGCGCAGCCGCGCGTAGATGTCGCCGGATCGGGACCGCGCCGTCAACGACGCAACGAAGCGGCGAATGCCGTCCGCGTCGACCCACTCGGTCTCGCCGAAAACGTGGCTCTCGCCGGCGGACCAGTTGAAGAGATAGTCGCCGAGGGCCGCGAGACGTTCCACGCACACGACGGCCGTCTCCCTGGCCGCGGGCAGGTATTCGAACGACAACGCCGGCAGCGCGGTCGAGACGCCCGCGAGCACCTCGGCTTCGTAGCCTTCCACATCGATCTTCACGAACTGCGGCAGGCCGTGCTCGTCGACCAGCGCCTGAAGCGTCGTCAGCTCGACCTCGTCGCCTTCGGCCCACTGCACGCCGCGGAACGACGGGTCTTGCCGCACGTCCTCGATCCATTCTCGGGACAACGTCGTGACCGTCGGCGCCCGCTCGCTGACGAGAAGCCGGGCGCGTCCGGGTGCACGCCCGACGGCCTTCGGCACGATCGTGACGCCGGCGTCGCGGCCGTACAGAAGTCGCAACAACCGGACGAATGGCGCTTGCGGCTCCACGGCGACGACGCGGGCGCCGAGCCGCCGCCAGATCCGGATCCGGTTGCCGGCGTGGGATCCGATGTCGAAGCAGACCGACCCCGGCGCCACGAGCTCGGCATAGAAGCGCGTCATTCGCGCGCCGCGCAACGGCGACGCGTAGTACATCGCGAGCGAGCGCGCGATGCCGAGCGCGGATCCGATTCCGTGCGTCATCGCGGGAACAGCGGCTCGGGCGACGAGGCGTCGAGCGCGACGAGCAGCCGCGACGACGCGTCGGGCAGAAACGGCCGCAGCGCTTCGCCCACGCGCCGGAGCGCGGCGTAGAGCTCGCCGAGCACGTCGCCCAGTGCCCCGATCAGCCCGTGTTTCCCGAGCTTCCAAGGCTCGGTCCGGTTCACATAGGCGTTGGCGGACCCGACGACGCTCCAGATCGCATCGAGCGCTCGATGCACAGCGAACTCCTCCACGTGCCGAGCGACCTCGGCCTCGAGCCCCGAGGCGAGCTCCGACCCAGGTTCGGCCGGCACGCCGTGTCTGCGCACGAGCGCCGTCGCTCGGGACACGAGATTCCCGAGATCGTTCGCGAGCTCGTGCTCATAGACCTCCGCGAGACGCTCCCACGAGAAGTCGCCGTCGTAATGGCTGCCGACATGGCGCAACAGGTAATAGCGCAGCGCATCGGTGCCGTGGCGGCGGCACGCCTCCGCCGGCGATACGGTCCGACCGTGCGACTTGCTGATCTTCTCGCCCTCGACCGTGACGTAACCGTGCACGAGGATTTCGCTCGGCGGGCGGAGCCCCGCGGAAAGGAGGATGCCGGCCGCCTCCGCCGCGATCGCGTTCTTCAAGCTGTTGTCGTCCGTGCCGGACAGAAAGAACGTGTAGTCGCCGCGAAGCCGCGCATGTCGGGCGACGACGTCGGCGATCACGAGCTCCTGCGCGAACCCGATGTGCGGGGGCGCGTTCACGTACGGGATCGCCGTCGAGACGAAACGATAGCTCATGACGCTTTCTCCAGGGCAAAAAAAATGCCGAGCCACCTCTTGGAGATGGCTCGGCATTCGTTACGGCTTGTCGGCTTAGCTCTGAATCGCCCCGAGCGCCATCCCCACGTTCGAAGACATGGCGATGGTCATAGGCATCGTGCCGGCGCTCGGTCGCATGATGCCCATCATAACCCGACCGCTAAAAGGGCGCGGCCCTATTTCGGGGCCCCCTTCTCGGAGAGCGATCCACCGCGACTCCTCCGCGATCGGTGCGACGGCCGCCGCGGGGCTCAATCGATCGCGAAGCAGTAGAACAATCCGTTGCCGCCGGTGCCCTGCAGATCCGCCTGGCCGCAGCCGCGGGAGGCGTGCGCCGAGTTCCACGACATCGGATTGGCTCCGCCGCCTTGACGGTCGTGATGGCCGACCATCGCGCTGCCGTCGGAGCCGCTGCTCGTCCAGTTCTCGCAGGTACTGCCCGCCGTCGAGACCGTGCCGTCCGTCTCGGAGCCTGTGAGGATGTCGTGCATGTTCGGCGAGTCGCCGCGGCCGTTGATCTGCTCGCCCTTCTCGCTCAGCGACGTCTCCTTGCCGAGGTTGTTGTTCTCACTGTGCAGATCCTCGACGCTCTCCGCGACCATCACCCCCCTTGCGTTGAACCAGGGGCCTTCGCCGATGCGATCGCGCGCGTTCACGGCCGGCTGGCCATCCGAAGCCGTCGCGCTCAGGTACGCACGCCACGTCTTGTCGCCGGCGCCGACCGCCTCCGCCAGCTGCTGACAATGCGCGTCGGCGCCCTCGAGGCCGCCCAGATCCGCTCCGTTGCCGGGTCCTTCGCTGGTGATGAAGAAGCTCATCCGCGGGTCCGCCTGCTGAGCATCGGCGAGGCCGGACGCAAGCGCCGCCGCGGCCGCGAGCGCGAACGATGACGTTGTTCTCATGGACTCCCCCTCGATTCGTATTGGATAGGCCGGTCGACTCCCGACGGCCCTAGTGTACCCTCGCCCCGCCGGACCGCCACCGACGGCGCGGACGCGCGGCCCGCCCCGCCCGTATAATCCGCGGCGTGGACGCCGTCGCCGCGAAACTCGCCGAGCGCCTCGGGCTCGAGCCGCACCCCGAAGGCGGCTTCTACAAGGAAATCTATCGATCGCCGCTCGAGATCCCGCACCCGGCCGTGCCGGGCGGCGAGAGCGCCGCGCGCTCTGCCGGCACCCTGATCTACTACCTCCTGGCCGGCGAACAGTTCTCGGCTTTCCACCGTCTGCGGTGGACGGACGAAATCTGGCACCTTTATGCCGGCGGGCCGCTCGAGCTGCACCTGATCGATTCGGATGGCGACTACGAGAGGCGCCTCCTGACCGGCGATCTCGCGCGCGGCGAGCCGGCCGCCGTCGTGCCGGCCGGCGTTTGGCAGGCCGCGCGGCTCGAGAGCACGGCGTCATGGGCACTCTGCGGCTGCATGGTCGCGCCCGGCTTCGACTTCGCCGATTTCGAGATCCCGCCGCGCAGTCGGCTGCTCGCCGCCCACCCGCAGCACGCCGCCGTCATCCGCGAGCTCACGCGCTCCTGAGCCCAGAGTCGCCGCACGTCCCGCCGCTTCCGGCGACTTTCGTCCGGCGGAAGAACTGATATACTCCAAGCTGCTATAAACAAAAGGAAAACGACGCGCTCGATCGCGGCTCGGGAGAAGCTCGCAAGCACGACGATGGCCGAGGCTTTCAACGCGTGATCCAGATCAGCGACCGCGTCGCCCTCGTCCGACACAATCCCGCCCCGCTCTCGAAGTCGTCGTGCCGCTTGAGGGGGACGCCGGTTGATCAGAACAATGCGTTGCTGCCTCGGCTTGCTCGTCGCGCTCGCGGCGATTCAAGCCGCGCAAGCCGCCGAGGAGCTCTTCCCACGACCGCCACAGCTCGAGCCCGCCATCCGTTTCTGGACGCGCGTCTATACCGAGATCGACACGCAGAGCGGCTTCATTCACGACTCGGAGCGGCTCGATGTCGTCTACGAGACGGTCGGCCCCATCGCAAGTCCGCGCGCGCGACGGCGCGCGGTCGACCGGGCGGAGGAGCACTACCGCCGGATCCTCCTCGAGCTCGCGAGCGGTAAGCGCGAAGGGCTCGACGCCGACGCGCGCAGGGTGCTCGCGCTCTTTCCCGAAGGCACGAGCAACGCGGAGTTCCGGCGGGCGGCGGGCAGGCTTCGCTTCCAGCTCGGGCAGGCCGACCGCTTCCGCGAAGGTCTGATCCGCTCCGGGGCGTGGCGCGATTACATCGCCGACGTCCTTGCCGCGAACGGCGTCCCCCGCGAGCTCGCGGCCCTGCCGCACGTCGAGTCCTCGTTCGACCCCACCGCGTACTCGAAAGCCGGCGCGGCGGGCATGTGGCAATTCACGCGCTCCACCGGTCTGCGCTACATGCGCATCGACCACATCGTCGACGAGCGGCGCGATCCGTTCTTGTCCACGGATGCCGCCGCGCGCCTGCTGCGCGACAACTACGAGGTGCTGCAGAGCTGGCCGCTCGCGATCACGGCCTACAACCACGGCGTGGCCGGCATGCGCCGCGCCGTCAGCCGGCTCGGCACGAGCGACATCGGCGTGATCATCGAGAAGTATTCGAGCCGCACCTTCGGGTTCGCGTCGCGGAACTTCTACGCGGCCTTCCTCGCGGCGCTCGACGTCGATGCCGACCCGCAGAAGTATTTCGGCCCGATCCGCCTCGATCCGCCGTCGAATACGATCGTGACGTCCGTGCCGGATTACATGGCCGCGGAGACGCTGGCGAGAGCGCTCGATCTGCGCGTCGGCCGGCTCCGTGAGCTGAACCCCGCGCTCACCGAGCTCGTCTGGAGCGGCGACAAGTTCGTCCCGAAAGGATTCGCGCTTCGGCTCCCCGCCGACCTCGGCGCCGATCCGGGCGTGCTGCTCGCCTCCGTTCCGCCGACCGAGCGGTATGCGGCGCAGCAACCCGACGTCCGCCACCTCGTGCGCCGCGGCGAAACGCTTTCGCAGATCGCCGCGCGTTACCGCGTGAGCCTCGCGTCGCTCGTGCAGCTCAACGGGCTGCGCAGCCGCAACCTGATCCGCGCCGGGCAAGTGC
This sequence comes from Gammaproteobacteria bacterium, assembly GCA_036381015.1. Classification (NCBI taxonomy): domain Bacteria; kingdom Pseudomonadati; phylum Pseudomonadota; class Gammaproteobacteria; species Gammaproteobacteria bacterium. Next base: position 100,649 of record DASVDR010000041.1, on the reverse strand, counting down.
TGATGTTGCCGGTGCCGGCCGCCGGGACGCCCGCCACGCTGGCCGAGGCCCGGGGCGAGACGGCCGTCGCCGGCGGCGAGTACGTCGTGCGCCGCGGCGACACGATCGAGCGAATCGCGAGAGTGCTCGGCGTCGACATGGAGCAGCTGCTGCGCGAGAACGACATCCGCAACAAGAACCTGATCTACGCCGGCCAGACGCTGCGCGTGCCCGGGCCGGTGCTCGCTTCCGCGGACGGCCCTGCCGACTCGGCCGGCGCCGCCGATGCGGCTGAGGGGGCCGCCGATGCGGCCGACACGGCCGGGGCGGCGGTTGCGGAGCCTGCCGTGATCACCGCCGCGTTGATTACCGACCCGGGCCCGCTCGAGGCCGCGCAAGCGGCCGAGGCCGAAGCGGCGTTCGTCACGGCGGAGCTCGAAGGGAGCGCGGGCCTCGTCGCGGCGGAGCCCGCCGTCGCGCTCGAGACGGCCGCGGCGGAGGGCGGGGAGCTCGAGCTCGGGCTCGCATCCGGCGAGGCGCCGCTCGACGCGGCGCTCGACGGAACGCTCGACCCTGCAGCGGCCGCGAGCGGCGAGGCCGACGCCGGCGAGAACGTGCTCGCCAGCCAGCAGGCCGAGCTCGCCGCCGATCCGAGCGATTACTCGGTGACCGACGGCACGATCACGGTGCAGGCGCTCGAGACGCTCGGCCACTACGCCGATTGGCTCGAGATCCGCACGCAGCGGCTCCGCGACCTGAACGGCCTGCCGTTCCGTCGACCGGTCGTGATCGGCCAAACGCTGAAGCTCGACTTCTCGCGCGTGTCGCCGGAGGAATTCGAGCAGCGCCGCATCGAGTACCAGCGCCGGCGTCAGGAAGCGTTCTTCTCGAGCTATCGGATCGAGGATGTCGAGGACCATGTGATCCGCCGCGGCGAGTCGGTGTGGGTCCTCGCGCAGCACCGCTACCACGTGCCGGTGTGGCTGCTGCGCCAATACAACCCCGATCTCGATCTCGACCGTCTCGCGCCGGGCACGATCGTGAAGTTCCCGCGCCTGCGTCCGCTCACCGAGGGCGACGCCCAGGTTTCGACCTGACCCGGGCCGGAGTCGCCCCTCGGGCGCGCCGGCCCGGTCCGGCGCCGCCCGATTCGCTATCATCCCGACGTCCGGATGCCAACCGACGCGTACCCTCGCCCACCGAAGCGCCTGCTCGCCGTCCGATGACGCCACCACCGAACGTCGACGATTCGGCGCCGCTCGCCGGCCGCACCGTCGCCGTGCCCGAGGCGCGCCATGCTGACGTGCTGGCGTCGCTGCTCGAGAAGCGCGGCGCGCGCATCGTGCGCTGCCCGCTCGTGGCGATCCGCGACACGGATGACGAGCCGGCCGTCGCCGCCTGGATCGAGCGCGCGATCGCGACGCCGCCGAGCGTCCTGGTCCTTTACACGGGCGAGGGCGTCGACCGGCTCACCGCCTTTGCCGAGCGCGCCGGGCGGAAGGACGCGTTCGTCGCAGCCCTAGGACAAACCCGGACGCTCACCCGCGGGCCGAAGCCGAGGCGCGCGCTGAATCGCCTCGGCATCGCTCCGACGGTCGAAGCGCCGGAACCGACGACCGCCGGAATCCTCGCCGCTCTCGACCGGATGGAGATCGACGACGGCCGCGTCGCGGTTCAGCTCTACGGCACCGAGCCGAACCGCGCGCTGCTCGACTACCTCGCCCGCCGCGGGCTCGCGGCCGACTGCGTCGCCCCCTACACCTACGCCTCTGCCGCCGACGACGATCAGGTCGCGGAGCTCATAGGCCGAATGCGCCGGGGCGAGGTCGACGCGATCGCGTTCACGAGCAAGTCGCAGCTCGACCGATTGCGCCGGCTCGCCGGCGAGCGAGGCCTCGTCCCGGACTTGGAGCAGGCGCTCGCGGCGACGCGAGTCGCCGCCGTCGGCCCGGTCGTGGCCGCGGAGCTGTCCGCGGCCGGCATTCGCGTGGACGCGGTTCCGACGGAGAGCTTTCACATGAAGCCGCTCGCGGACGCGCTCGCGGCGCTTTTCTCGCGAGCGAAAGGCTGAGCGGCCGGGCCGTCAGGCCGGCGCCGGCTCGGTGCCGCGCCGGCGCGGTCCGGTGAACGGGACGACGCAACGGCCCCGCCTGCGCCAGTCCTCGAGCCAGAGCAGCACGTCCGAGGCCGGGAGCGGACGAGCGATGTGGTATCCCTGCGCGGACTCGCACCCGAGCTCGCGCAACCGCTCCAGGGCCTCGGCGGTCTCGACGCCTTCGGCCACGACGCCCATCCGCAAACGATGCGCGAGCTCGATCGTGCTGCGAACGATCGCTTCGTCTCTCGAGTCGCCGAGATTGAGCACGAAGGACTTGTCGATCTTCAGCTCGTCCACCGGCAACCGCTTGAGCTGCGCGAGCGCGGACTGGCCGATGCCGAAGTCGTCGACCGCGATGCGGAAACCGAGCTCGCGGATGCAGGCGACGACGGCGCGTGACTGGCTCACGTTGTGCATGATCGCGCTCTCGGTGAGCTCGAGCGTGACGTCGGACGGCGGCAAGCCGCTCTGCCGGACGAGATCGAGCAAGTAGTAGGGAAGGTAGTCGTCGGACAGATCGTCGACCGAGATGTTGACGGCCAACGAGAGGTCCGCACCGTGCTTGCGCCACTCCCGCAGGCACCGCACGGCTTCGCGCAGCACCCATCGCGTCAGGTGCGAGATGCCGCCGGCCTGCTCGATTGCGTCGACGAACGAGTCCGGCGTCAGCAGACCGAGCTCCGGGTGACGCCAGCGCACGAGAGCCTCGACACTGCGCGCACGACGGGTGACGCAGTCGATCTGCGGCTGAAAGTGGAGCTCGAGCTCGTTCGCCTTCACCGCCTTCGGAAAGTCTCCGACGATCCTCAGCTGCCGAAGGAACCGGTCCTCCTGCCCGAGCTTGTACACGACGACGGGCTCCGACCTCCGCCTCGCTTCCGCCCGCGCGATCGATGCGCGCCGCACGAGCTCCGCGGCATCGCTGCCGTGATGCGGATGCACGGAGATGCCGACCACGCCGCGGAGCGAGACGTTGGCGCCGGCGACGCGCACGCCGGACCGCAGCTGATCGAGCAAGCCGAGCGCCCATTCGGTCGCCTGCTCGCCGTCGTGCTGCGGGAGCGTGAGCACGAACTCGTCGCCGCCGAGATGACCGAGCGTCTGGCCTTCCTGCATCCGATTGCGCAAGAGCCCGGCCACGAGGACGATCACCTCGTCGCCGGCCCGGTGGCCGAGCGACGACACGATGTTGTTGAACCGATCGAGCGTCAGGCTGACGACGCTCAGCACGTTCGTGTGCTCGAGCGCGTCGCAAAGTCGGGCGATTGCGAGCTCCCGGTTCGGCAATCCCGTCAAGCTGTCGTGGTGCGCTTGATGGACGATGCGCTGCTCGCGGTCGGCGATCGCGTGCTGCATCGCGTTGAAGCTTCCGGCGAGCTCGCCGAGCTCGTCGGCGGAGCGAATCTCGATCGGCTCCGTGTAGATGCCTTCGCGCATGCGGCGAGCCGCCGCGGCGAGCTTCTCGACGGGGCGCGTCACCGTGTTCGCGAGCCAGAACGCCCCGGCGACCGCGAGCGCGAGCGAGAAGCCGGCGACGCCGAGGAGGATCGCCCGGATGCTCCGGTAGGACGCCATGGCTTCGGCGAGGGACAGCTGAAGCGCGACGTAGAGCTCTTTCGAGCCTGCGAGGAACGGCCTGAGACCCGTGAGGAAGCCGCCGGTCGAGTCGGCGCCGACCCGCTCCAGGGCGTACGCATCCGCCGGGTCGATGCCGTGAAGCGCCGTGGCGCGAACGGCCCGCGGAAGCGTCGATGCCACGATCTCCGGGGCGTCCGGGCGCAACCGCAGCACCGAGACTTCCAGGCCAGTCAGGCTCTTGACGTGCAGTGCCAAAGATTCGTCGATCGGGTATCCGAGCATGACCCAGGCGACCGTGATCGGGGCCCGCACCGGCACCGTAACGGTCTGGTATTCGGTGCCGCCGATCTCGACGACCGCGCTCGACGAGCGGTCCGGCGTCACCCCGAGCGGAAGCTGCACCGTTTGCGGAAGCGCGCCGTCGACCGACGACGCGTGCACGGCACCGTCGAGTCCGAGCAGCAGCGCGACGCTCGCCCGCGCGCGCGCCGCGTGATTGCGCAGCGCCGAGCGAATCGTCGCCTCGTCCTGGCTCGCGACGGCCTGCTTGAAGCCGAAGTCGGAAACGAGCACGTTCGCCGTCGTGAGCAGCTGGTCCGTCCGGTTGCTCATGAACTCTTCGAACACGAGCCCGGCGAGCCGCGTCGTACGCTCTGCGCGTTCCGTCGCGTCCTGCTCGATCGCGTCGAGCACGGGGAACAGCGTCACGATCTGCACGGCCGTGACGAGCGTCACGGCGAGCAGCAAGACCTTGCGCCTGAAAGTGAACTGCGACATCGAGGGCTCGCGACGACGGCGTGATCCGGTCCACGGACGGCGCCGAAGGATCGATGGTAAGGGGCGCGGCGCCGGGGCATTGTGCGGCGGATCACGGTTGCGCCGTGCCGCTGCAATTTAACATCGCGCGATCTCCAAGCCCGCAATCCTCCATGACGGATGCCGAGTCGCATCGCAACGCCAAGGCCGTCTTCGCGGCGCTCGCGGCTCTGGCCGCTCTCGCGGGCAGCCCCGCATCCGCGGCCGGGCTCCAGGTACGAGTTACGGCCGACGACGGCGCACCGGTACCCGACGCGGCTGTGTACGCGCTGCGCCTCGACGACGAGAGCTCGGGCGGCCCGTCCGTCTCACGCGGCATCGGCGCGGCCAAGCACACGCATCCGCCGATTGCGGTCATGGATCAGCGTCACCGCGCCTTCGTTCCTCACGTCCTCGTCGTCCAAGCCGGAACGCTGATCGACTTTCCGAACAACGATTCGGTCAGCCATCATGTCTACTCGTTCTCGCCCGCGCGCCCTTTCGAGCTCTCGTTGTACCGCGGCAGTGAGCACCCTCCGTTGCCGTTCGATACGCCCGGGCTCGTCGTCGTCGGCTGCAACATCCACGACGACATGCTCGGATACATCCTCGTAGTCGATACGCCTCATTTCGGCAAGACGAATCCGCACGGCATCGCCGCGCTCGAGGGACTGCCCGCCGGCCGCTATTCGGTCAATGTGTGGACGCCGCGCCTTCGGCCGGAGGAGCTTCCGCACGCGCAGATCGTCACGCTGGGGCCCAACGCGCGCGAGGCGGTCGACTTCGAGCTCGACGCACGGCTGTTGCCGCCGCACGACGACGGCGAGTCGTCCCTCACGTGGAACGACTACTGAAGCGCGCGACGCGCGTATCGATTCGCGCGCGCTCCGCCCTGCAGGCGGGCCTCGCAGCCGCGAGCCTCGCCGCACCGCTCGCGTCCGCGCAGACCGCCGCGGACGATCACCAGTGGCTGATCGAGATCGACACCGCCGCGAACGTCGCGGATACGCGGTTCGCGACGTGGACGGAAGGGGGAGTCGCGAAGCTTCGCTTCGACGAATCCGACGACGGCTTCACGGGCCGACGTCTGCTCGCCGAATATCGCGGTCGCTTCGCGCCGACTCTGTGGGGCAACGCGGTGCTCGACTATGCGGGCGACGCGTCGTCCGGCGTCGGCGTCACGGAGCTCTATCTCGACTGGCGCCCGCTGCCGAATTCCTCCACTCGCCATCAATGGCGCTTCGGCGCGTTCTACCCGCCGCTCTCTCCGGAGAACAAAGCCGACGGCTGGAGCAGCCCGTATACGATCTCGTATTCGGCCGTGAACAGCTGGCTCGGCGAGGAAATACGGCCGATCGGAGCGCAATGGTCGATGCGGCGGCGCATCGGCTTCGCGGGCTCGCCCCACGAGATCGGCGCCTTCGCCGGCGCGTTCTACGGGAACGATCCCGCCGGCACGCTGCTTTTTTGGCGGGGCTGGTCGCTGCACGATCGTCAAAGCCGTCTCGGGGACCGGTTTACGCTGCCGCCGATCGTGCTGCGCGACGACGCGGGCAACCTCGTCCGTCGCGTCGAGCACGAGCTCGAGCCGTTCGTGGAGATCGACGGCAAGCCGGGAGTCTTCGGCGGCCTCAAGTGGCAGTACTCGCGCCGCGCCGCGTTGCAGCTCGCCTTCTACGACAACCGCGCAGACCCGTACGCGTTCGACGACGGTCAGTGGGGCTGGCATACGCGATTCGTGCAGGCGTCCGCCCAGCTCGATCTCCCCTGGCGCCTCGGTCTCCTCGCGCAATGGCTCGCCGGCAAGACGAATTGGATCATCCGCGCGCGTGCGGACGGAACGCTGCCGCCGAGCAGCGAGCTCGTGTCGGACGACTTCGAAGCGAAGTACGTGCTGATGACGAGATCTATCGGCGAAGCGCACGCATTGACGTTGCGCATCGACGAGTTCGATTACCGCCGGCCCGCCGATCCGCGCGGGCTCGTGCCGGACACCGGCAGCGCGTGGACTTTCGCGTACCGCTATCGCCGCTCGCCGCGGCTCGCGATCGCGCTCGAATGGCTCGAGATCGCGTCCACGCGCGACGTGAACCCGCTGCTGCTCGATGCGCCCCCGCATGCGCGCGAGCAAGCGCTGCAAATGAAGCTCACGTTCAGTCTGGGCCCGGCCGCCGTGCGGTAAGCCTCCGCGCCGCGCAGCAATCCACAGTTTCTGTGGATAAGGTTGTGGAAAAAAGCTTGAAAGCGCGTCCGCCCATCGGTCCCGGCATGCGCGGCGTCAGATTGGTGAAAAAAACGTCAACGCAGCGGGATTTCGATCTCGCGCCAATCGTCGCCCGCGAAGCGGCGCTCGGACTCCGCGATCTCGACATCGTTGATGCTCGCCTCGCGGCGGCGCATGAGGCCGTCGTCGTCGAACTCCCAAAGCTCGTTGCCGTACGAGCGATACCATTGACCGCTCGCGTCGTGCCATTCGTATTGAAAGCGCACGGCGATGCGGCGCTCGCCGAATGACCACAGGCTCTTCCGCAGGCGATAGTCCAGCTCACGCTCCCATTTACGTCTCAGGAAATCCTCGATCTCGGCTCTGCCGCGAATGAATTCCGAGCGGTTACGCCACACCGAATCCTCGGTGTAAGCGAGCGCCACGCGTTTCGGGTCGCGGCTGTTCCATGCGTCCTCCGCAGCCTTCACCTTGGCTAGCGCCGCCTGCTCGTCGAACGGCGGCACGGGCGGCTTTCGACTCATGCTCAAGCTCCTCTCAGCGATCGGGAACATCCTCGGGCGGACCGCCGCCCCACTTCTCGCGATGCGCCTCCTCGGCAGCGCGCTGCACCTTCGCGTGACGCTTGCTCAAGAGCAGGGAATCCGGCGAGCAGACGTCCGCACGGATGACGCCGAGGTCGATTGCCGCATCGAAGAGACTGGGATACCAGCGTCTCCATCCGGGGAAAATCTGCTCCACCCGTTCGCGCAACGTCATGTTCGGATCCGTCGGGATCGACGGTCCAATCTATACGAGGGGGTCGCGATACGCAAACGAGCAGTCGTCGAAAATTACCGGCTCGGCGCAGGCCGATGCGGACGAGTGCTCAATCGAGGAAGGGATACGGATCCCTCGCGCCGCCGCGTCCGCCGCCGCGCCGGCGCACGTACACGCCGAAGTGAAGATGCGGCGGCGTGGTGATCGCATTGCCCGTGTTTCCGACCGTGCCGACCGCCTCTCCTGCGAGGACGAAATCGCCGGGCTCGACGAGTTGCTCCTCGAGATGAGCGTAGTAGAGCCGCAAGTCGCCGAACAGCGGCTGCAGCCACACGACGTTGCCGCCGCGACGAGTCGTCTCGACGCGCGAGACCCAGGAATCCATCGCCGCAAGCGCGGGCGTGCCGCGCGGCGCGAAGATGTCGACGCCCCGGTGCGATCTCGCGCCGCCGTCCCGCTCGGCCCCGAAGCCGCTCTGAATCGCCTCGATGTCCATCCCGTCGACCGGGAACGCGAGAAGCGGTGCCGCGCGAACGGTGACGCGATACTCGCCGGCGTACTCGAGCGCGGGCTGCACTCGCAGCACGAACCGCTCCGGTGCGAGCACCGCGACCTCGAGGCGGTGCACGCGCGCGCCGTGCTCGTCGCCGCGCGCCGGTGCCGCGCTCTCGAGAATCTCGAGCCGCCCGGCCGCCGCCGAGAACAGGTCGACGAACACCGGTGACGCGGCAACCGCTGCGCCGGCCTCCGGGCTCGCCGCCGTGCGAACCTCGATCTCGATCCGCCGACCGCCCCTCGCGTCGAACGCGAAGCCGAGCGCCTCGGCGCGGCTCGAATGGAATCGTCCCACAACCTCGAGCGGCAGCGCCGCCGCGGCCGGCCGAAAGAGCGCGTGCTCGGCGGCAAGGAGCCATTCCTTGGCCGGCCGGACGCGGGGGCCGTCGAGCGCCAGCGAGTAGCCGTACGCCTGATGCGCGGTGCGAGGAAGGTACGGCGAGAGCAGGACCTCCGAGTCTTTCGAGCTGCCCCCGACAGGCGCGAGCGCGCAGGCCGCCGCGAGCGCGAGCGCCATGCCGGCCTTCAGTGCCCGAAGACCGAGTCGGACCCACCGCGGTGTACGCTCCCGCCTCATGCTCCGCCGGCGCCGCGGCCCTTTCTCGGCCGCCTCGAAGCACAGGGTAGTGTGACGTCCCGCAAATATCTATACATGCTGCTCGCCGGGACGCTCGCGTACGCCACCCCAGCGCTCACTGAGTTCGGGCTGGGGACCCCGGGCAGGGACGCGCGCGAGCGAGCCCCCAGGAAAGGGTTCACGGCGGTCCCGGCAAGCAGCATGTATAGATATTTGCGGGACACCGTACCGGGGCCCCGAAGGTCCAGAAAACTTCAGCGGCCGCGCCTTGACCGGTAGGGCGGACCTGCTACTTTAGGCCCGCCTTCGAGGGACTCCGAACCATGCTCTTCGGCGAGATCGTCCGCGTCGCTTTCGAATCGATTCGCGCAAACTTTTTCCGCGCGATTCTGACGATGCTCGGCATCATCATCGGGGTCAGCGCCGTGATCGCGATGTTGGCGGCCGGTGCCGGCGCGCAGAAGCGGATCGACGAGCAGATCGCATCGCTCGGTGCGAATATCCTGACGATCAATCAGTCCCGCTTCCTGTCGATGGGCGTCGCGCGGGATCAGATGACGCTGCGGGTCGAGGACGTCGAAGCGCTCGAGAAGCATTCGCGATATCTCGACGCGGTCATTCCCGAAATTTCCAACCGCGGGCAGCTCAAGTTCCTGAACCGCAACACCAACACACGGGTGATCGGCACGACGTTCCACTATGCGGACGTCTTCAACTACGACCTCGCCGAGGGACGGTTCTTTCGCCTTGACGAGGATCAATCGAAGCGCCGCGTGATCGTGCTCGGCGCCGACATTCCGGAGGAGCTCGAGGTGCTTCCGGCCGAGCTTCTCGGCCAGACCCTGATGCTGAACAATCAGCCGTTCGAGGTCGTCGGGATCCTCGCGAGCGAAGGCGGCGGTGGCTTCGGCAACCGGGGCCCGGACTCGAGCGCGTTCATCCCGCTGAAGACGGCCGAGCAGCGCGTCTTCGGCCGCGAGGAGGTCGACAACATCAGCGTGCGCGTGATCGACGGCATTCCGCTCGAGCGCGCGATGGTCGACATCGAGCGCGTGCTCCGCAGAGAGCATCGGCTGCTGCCCGGCCAGCCGAACGATTTCGCCATCGTCGACCGGCGCGACTTCCTCGAGACTCAGCAGGAAGCGCAGCAAACGTTCACGGTGCTCCTCGCGAGCATCGCGGGCGTCAGCCTGATCGTCGGCGGCATCGGGATCATGAACATCATGCTGGTCAGCGTCACGGAAAGGACGCGGGAGATCGGCATCCGCATGGCGCTCGGCGCCACGCGCGGCAGCATCCTGCTTCAATTCCTCGTCGAATCGGTCACCCTGTGCCTGCTCGGCGGTCTGCTGGGGGTCGGGCTCGGCGCCGGCGCCGCCACGCTGATGTCCCGCATCGCGGGATGGGAAGTCTTCGTCTCGCCGGAGTCCGTCGGGCTCGCGTCCGCCTTCAGCGTCGGCGTGGGCCTGTTCTTCGGCATCTGGCCGGCGCGGCGCGCCGCGCTCTTGAACCCGATCGAGGCGCTGCGCTATGAGTAGGGCACCGCAGGAGCCGCGGCCCCTGTCGCGTTTCCGCGACGAGCTTTCGGTCGCCTCCGGTCCTCGGTAGAATCCCGCGCGCCGGTATTGCAGCCGCGGAGCGGGCCGTTGCCGCAACCCGCCACCTACTCGTGCAAGACTGAGCATCGGAAAGCTCGCATTGTTTGCCCGCCTGACACGACCGCTCGCGGCCGCGATCTCGCTTCTCTGCCTCGGCGGGTGTGTCGCGCATCTGTATCATCCCCCGTCCACGCCGTCCTCCTACGAGTATCGTCCGCCCGTCCAGGCGGACCCGCTGTTCTCGAGCTCGGAGCCCGTCGACGTCGAGATCTCGGAGCCGTTCGACAAGACGCGCTTTCACGAGCTCGTGAACCTGTCATTTCCGTCGAGCGGGACGGAGGGCGGGCCGGACGGAATCGTCGAAGCGCTCTACTACCGGAGCTTGTCTCCCGGCCCGAAGAAGCTCGTGATCGTGTTGCCGATATGGGGCACGAGCACGTATCCGCCGAGCCGGATCTCGCGCGGCTACGCGCGCCGCTCGAAGGGCGAGGCGAACATCATCTGGATACTCGGCCGTTCGCCGCTCTTCCCCTGGAGCGGGCTCAGCTCCACGTCGAGCGAGGAAGCGTTCGTCACGATGGCGAAAGAGAGCGCCGAACGGTACCGCTCGGCGGTGGTCGACATGCGGCTGCTGCTCGATTGGGCGGAGACGCAACCGAACATCGACTCGTCGCGGATCGCGATGGTGGGCTTCAGCATGAGCGCGCTCGTCACCGCCACGCTGATGGGCAATGATCCGCGGCTCTCGGCGGCCGTGCTGATGATGGGAGCCGCCGACTTCGCCACGATATTCGCCACCTGCGGCAATCGGGCCGGCGAAGTCCGGCGACACGTCCTCACCGAGTACGGCTGGACGATCGAGGAGTATCACGAGTTCTTCGAAGACTTGTTCGGGCCGGCGGACCCGATTCGCTACGAGGGCCGGTACGATCCCCGCGAGATCCTGATGATCGATGCCGCTTTCGACGACTGCATGCCTCGAGAGTCCCGGGAAGCGCTGTGGGAGGTCACCGGCCGGCCGGAGCGCATCACGCTCTTGTCGCGCCACCGCAGCGGCTTTTATTCCCTCACCCCGCTCGGCTTGAATTTCGTTAGACGTCGCATCTACCGATTTCTCGACGAGACGTTGTGAGGCGCCGGCGCCCGCCGCGGAACGCCCGCCCCGCCGGTATGACATAACCGTCGCCGAGCGAAGCCCCCGCGAAGCGGAATCGAGGCGTGGTCGCTTGCAGCGGCGCGCGTTGTGAGCGATAGTCGGGCGGCTGACCAAGGGTAAACCTGGCGAAAGCCAGGGACACAAAGCTTCCGGTCTACGGGATTCGGGTCCTACGACAGCGGGGTTGCCGGCGAACGTCGAAGGCGCGGCCTTCCACGGGCTTTCCCCAGCGTTTATCCGGTCGGCGCAGCCGATTGATCACGGGGAGGAGCTCGTTCCGATGAGCACTGCCGTTGCGCGTAAGCGCGCTGGGACCTTTGCGTCCGCGGGTCCGGCCGCCGTCGTGCATCCGACTACGCCGAGCGAGATCGCGCAAGTGCTGCGCGACCTGAAACGTTATCCCTCTCCGGTCCGGCCGGTCGGCTCGCGCAGCTCCACCACCCGATGCGTCACGGCGAACGGCGGGACGGTCATGGACCTTTCCGACATGAACCGCGTCCTGCGCATCGACGCCGACACGGTCACGGTCCAGCCCGGCATCACGCTGTCCGATCTCGCCGAAATCCTCAGCGAGGAAGGCAAGGAGCTGATCGGGGGGTTCGACCTCGCGAACCGCAGCGTCGGCGGCGCCGTCTGCGGCGCGGGGCTGGAGGCCTCGATCGCCGGCGGCGTCGGCCAGTTCGCGGCCCACGCGGTGCAGCTCAAGATCGTCAGCCCGACCGGACGCAAGTTCGTCGTCAACGACCGCACGAAGCACTTGATGGCCCTGTTGAGGCTGAGCTACGGCCTGCTCGGCGTCGTCTACGAGATCACGCTCCGGATACGTCCGGTGCAGGGATTCGCCGTGCAGACGGCCCGGACCGGGTTCAAGGAGTTCGCGAAGCTCGGCACGCGCCTGGCCGGCGCCGGCTCGGGCGTCAAGCTCTACCTCCTTCCGTTTCGCGACCACGTCTATCTCGAGCTGAGGCGCCCGGCCGAGCGGACCGCCCCGGGGCGGCGCTTCGCATGGCGCCTGAAGGATTGGGCCGTGTACTCGGCGTTGCCCGGCGCCGCCCGCTCGATCGCGTTCGCCGTGCCCGTCCGCCAGCTCCGCTACCCGCTGATCGACGGTCTCAGCAAAGCGGCGCAGGCGCTGACGAACAATGCGCTCGTGCGCACGGGCAGCAACGCCGTGGAGCAAAGCGGCCGCTTCCAGTCCCTGGGCGGCAAGCAACGGTTCACCTACTGCACGTGGGCCTTTCCCGCCGAGGACTTCGGCAGCACGGCCCTCGCGTACAAGCTCTTCTGCAAGGAGCATTACGCGCGGACGGGATTCCGCTGCGACATGCCGACGATCGGCTTTCGGCTGAATCAGGACAAGAGCGCCCTGCTCTCCCCGTCGTTCGACCGCTCGATGATCACGTTGAGCCCTCTATCGACCCAGAGCGACGGCTGGGACGACTTCGTGCTCGACTTCGCCGAGTTCGCGGCCGAGCACCAAGGCGTCCCGTTCTTCAACCAAACGAGAAACGCAACGGCTGACGTCGTGAACGCGAGGTACGATCGGCGCCTCGCCTTCTTCAACAAGGTCCGAACCGAGCTCGACCCGATGGACCGGATGCTGAATCAGTTCTTCGCCGCGTATCTCGCCTGAAAATCGCGGCTCCGAAAAAGGTGTCCGAAAAAAGGTGTCAGACACGATTTTTCGCCAAAACGTGTCTGAACACCATTTTTCAAGAAAAGGTGTCTGACACCTTTTTCGGGCAGCGCTACCGCACGAAGCCGAGGCTCTCGAGCTTGACGATGATGCGGTGCGCGGCCAGATCGGGCGTGAGCGTCGTGGTGTCGATCCTCATCTCCGGGTTCTCCGGCTCCTCGTACGGGTCGCTGATTCCCGTGAAGCTCTTGATGATCCCGGCCCGGGCCTTCGCGTAGAGTCCCTTGCGATCGCGCGCCTCGCAGACCTCGAGAGGCGTGGCGACGTGAACCTCCAGAAAGCCGCCGAGCGGCGCGATCATCTCGCGCACCTGCTTGCGTGTCGCCGCATACGGCGCGATCGGCGCGCAGATCGCGACGCCGCCGTTCTTCGTGATCTCGCTCGCGACGTAGCCGATCCGCAGGATGTTCAGGTCCCGATGCTCCTTCGAGAAGCCCAGCTCGCTCGACAGGTGCTTGCGCACGATGTCGCCGTCGAGCAGCGTGACGTGCCGCCCACCCATCTCCATCAGCTTGACCATGAGCGCGTTCGCGATCGTCGACTTGCCGGAGCCCGAAAGCCCGGTGAAGAAAACCGTAAAGCCTTGACGGTGCCGCGGCGGATGCGTGCGCCGAAGCTCCGCGACGACCTCCGGGAACGAGAACCACTCCGGAATATCGACGCCCTCCTGCAGCCGCCGGCGCAGCTCCGTGCCCGACAGGCTCAGCGTGCGCATCGACTCGTCGACCTCGTCCTCGGGCATGTACTGCGCACGATCCTCGACGTAGAGCATGTTCTTGAAGGGCACCATCGTGATATCGAGCTCGCGCTCGTGCTCCTTCATGAGCCGCTGAGCGTCGTACGGCCCGTAGAACGGCTTGCCGTCGCTGCCCTTCCCCGGCCCCGCATGGTCGCGGCCGACGATGAAGTGCGTGCAGCCGTAATTCTTGCGGATGATCGAGTGCCAAACCGCCTCGCGCGGCCCGCCCATGCGCATCGCGAGCGGCAGCAGGCTGAGCGCCGTGGTTTGCTCCGGGTAGTACGCGAGCAGGTGCTCATAGCAGCGCACGCGCGTGAAATGATCGACGTCGCCGGGCTTCGTCATGCCGACCACCGGCTGGATCAGAAGGTTCGCCTCGACCTCCTTGGCGGCCCGGAACGTGAGCTCGAAGTGCGCGCGGTGCATCGGATTGCGTGTCTGAAACGCGACGACCTTGCGCCAGCCGAGCTTCTGGAACCGATCGCGAATTTCGCGCGGCGTATCGCGAAGATGCTTGAAGTCGTAGTGCGTCGGCGGCTCCACGCCCCGCAGGCGCCCGCCGAGGTAGACGGGATGCGCCTTGTTCATCAGGTAATTCACCCCGGCGTGGGCCTCGTCCGTGGTGCGGAACACGAGGCGCGCCTCGCGCTCCTTGTCGGGTCGGTAGATGCTCGAAACCTCCATCGTGGCGATCAGCACGCCTTCCGGATCGCGCAGCGCGATCGTGTCGCCCTCCTTGGTCGAGCCGGCGAACTCCTCGGTGACGTCGAGCGTGATCGGCATCGGCCAGAGCACGCCGCTCGCGAGCCGCATGTTCTCGAGGACGCCGTCGTAATCCGGTGGGTCGAGGAAGCCCTCGAGCGGCGAGAACGCGCCGTTCAGCAGCAGCTCGATGTCGCAGAGCTGCCGCATCGTGAGGTCCCAGGAGCGCATGTCCCGCGCGCGGCGTTTCTCCTCGTCGCGTTCCGACGACGGTAGATACAGGTCCTTCAGTTCCCCTCCGTGGGCTTCCTTGAACGCTCCCATAGCGGTTGTGGCTCCTTATGTCTGGTGGTTGGCCGGCGCAAGACAAAGGCCCGAGCCCCCGCGAGCCGCGGCGCGAGGAGCCGCAGGCGGAGAAGACGCAGGGCTATTCCCCTGCCAAATGCTGGGCCGCCGCGCGAATGCCGGCGGAATTGATCGCGGGAAGATATTGCGCCTGATGCTGGCGGTATTTCAAGGATTTCCTCACGATGCCTTCCAGATTCGGGCGCTTGTCGCCCGGCCCCTCGCCCTTGCCGATCCCGCCGCCGAGCTCGACGATCGTGTCGACGCCGGCATCCATAGCCGTGTTCATGCACTCGAACCAGCGTACGGGATTGAAGAGCTGGAAGAAAAGCCGCGAGCGAATGGCCTGGGGCTCGGGCTCGTGCAGCTTCCCGGTGTAGTTCGAAAGCACGCCGACCTCGGGCTCGCCGAACGCCGTGCTCTCGAGCACGGCACGAAACTGCCGTGCGGCGTCCACCATCAGGTAGGTGTGGAACGCCCCTTCGGTGTTGAGGCGGATCGCGCGTTTCGACGGGTAGCGAGCCGCCAGATCCTCGGTCAACGCGTCGAGATCGCGCTCCTCGCCGGCGACCACGGTCTGATCGGGCAGGTTGCGTCCGCCGATGCCGCAGAAGTGCTTGTCGGCGAGCGCCGTGGCCGACTCGAGATCGAGCGTGGTGGCCAGCATCGCGCCCCGCCCAAGGCTGCCCATCAGCTCGCCGCGGCGGCTCACGAGCTCGACGGCGCTCTCGAAGCGGAGCGCTCCGGCCGCGACGAGCGCCGCGTACTCGCCGAGGCTGTGACCGGCCGCCATGGCCGGCCGCACGCGGTCGCCGACGAGGCTGCGCAACGCCTCGAAGCACGCGATCTCGTGTGTGAGCAGCGCCGGCTGCGTGAAACGCGTTTGGTTCAGCTCGTCGCGCGGGTCGCGAAACGACAGCTCCCGAAGATCGTAGCCGAGGACCTCGCTCGCGCGATCGTAGACGGCCCCGGCCGCTGGGAAATCCTCGACGACGTCGGAGCCCATGCCGCGATACTGCGACCCTTGGCCGGGAAAGACGATCAGGATTTTGTGCTCGGGCACGGGCTCGCGTCTCGACGACGGTCAAAGGTCGGAAGAATACGTCGTCCCGCGACGGAGGCTCAAGCCCGAACGGGAGCCGCCGCGACGCTGCGGGCCGCCGCCCCCTCGCGCTCGTCGACGGCCAGCAGCACCAGGAGGCCGATCGCGAACAGGCCGAGCACGACGGTGACGCCCGCACGCTGCGATCCCGTGACATCGGTCAGCACGCCGAGCAGGAACGGTCCGATGAACGCCGTGAGCTTGCCGGAGAACGCGAAAAAGCCGAAGAACTCGTTCTCGACGGCCGGCGGAACGAAACGCCCCATCAGCGACCGGCTGGCCGCCTGATTCGGGCCTGCGAAAATGCCGATCAGGATGCCGGCGACCCACAGGGCCGGCGCACTGGTGGCGGCGATCGCGACGCCGGTCGCGACGATCAGCCCGAGCAGCGACAGGATGATCGTCCGCTTGCCGCCGATGCGGTCATCGAGGAAGCCCATCAGGATCGCACCGGCGCCCGCCGCGACGTTGATCACGATGCCGAAGACGAGAACCTGCGGGAGCGTGAAGCCGAAGGTCTCGGCGGCATAGATGCCCCCGAACGCGAAGACCGTCACGAGCCCGTCGTTGTAGAGGAGCCGCGCGATCAGGAAGCGCACGGTCTGCCGATAACGGCGGACCTCAGCGAAAGTGCGGCGAAGCTGGGTCAGCGCCTCGCGCACGATGCGCCCGGGCGGCGAGACGCGCGACTTGTCCTCCTTCACGAAGAGGAACAGCGGCAGGCTGAAGACGACGAACCAGACGGCAACCAGCAGATTCGTCGCGCGCACGTTCTCGCCGTCCTCGCGCGAGAAGCCGAACCACGGCGTGTCGGGCTGCACGAGCGTGACGAGCGCGACCACGAGCGCGAGCAGGCCGCCGAAATACCCGAGCCCCCAGCCCCAGCCGGAGACCGTGCCGATTCGTCCCTCAGGCGCGATGTCCGGCAGAAACGCGTTGTAGAAGACGCTGCCGAGCTCGTACGCGATGTTCGCGATGACGAAGAGCACGAGCGCGGCCGTGACCTCGCCGGGCAGCACGCCGTAAAGGAGCGCCGTCGCGCCGGAGCAGACGAGCGTCGCGAGCACGACGAACAGCTTGCGAAATCCGCCGCGGTCGGCGAGCGCGCCGAGCACCGGCGAGCCGAGCGCGACGACGATCGCCGTGATCGTCACGCCGCGGGACCACAGCGCGGTGCCATGAATCGGATCATCCGCAATGACCTGCGTGAAGAAGGTGGCGTAGACGAACGTCACGACGAGCGTCGTGAATGCGGAGTTCGCGAAGTCGTAGAGCGCCCAGGACCAGACCTCGCGACGGCGGGCCGGGCTGCGTTGCGTCATAGCGGGTTCCGAGCTACGGGCCGCGCGACGTTAACATCCGGCCGAAATCGGCGGCAAGCGCGATGCGCGATCTCCCCTCTGGACAGAGGCGCCGCCGGGCCCTTAACGTGGATCGAAATGCGGATCGGCGTGCCGAGGGAAATCAAGAGCGACGAGCACCGCGTGGCGCTGACGCCCGCGGCGGCGGCGACGCTCGTGCGCGCGGGCCACGAGGTGCTGATCGAGACGGGGGCCGGCATCGGCGCGGGCCTCGGCGATGCCGAGTTCGAGTCCGCGGGCGCCCGTATCGTCCCGTCCACGGAAGCTCTGTTCGACGAAGCCGAGCTGATCGTGAAGGTCAAGGAGCCGCAGTTGGAGGAGCTTGCGCTGCTGCGGCCCGAGCACGTGCTGTTCGGCTATCTGCACCTCGCCGCGGATCCGGAGCTCGCGAGAGGCCTGCTCAAGGCCCGCGTGACGGCGATCGCCTACGAGACCGTTACCTCCCCGAACGGCGGCCTCCCGCTGCTCGCACCGATGAGCCGCATCGCCGGACGAATGGCAGTCCAGGCCGGCGCCCATCACCTCGAGCGCACCGCCGGCGGCATGGGCGTGCTGCTCGGCGGCGTGCCGGGCGTTCCGCCCGCGCGCGTCACGGTGATCGGCGCCGGCGTGGCGGGCACCGGCGCGATCGAGTCGGCAATCGGCCACGGCGCCGACGTCGTCGCGCTCGACACCGACGTCGCCAAGCTCGAGCGCCTCGCCGCGCGCTTCGAGAGTCGCATTCGCACGGAATACTCGACGCCCGACGCCATCGCCCGCAACCTCGCCGAATCCGCGCTCGCGGTCGGCACGGTGCTGGTTCCGGGCCGCAGCGCGCCGAAGCTCGTGAGCCGCGAGATGATCGCCGCGATGCCTCGGGGCGCGGTCGTCGCCGACGTCGCGATCGATCAAGGCGGCTGCTTCGCGACGAGCCGGCCGACGACGCATGCCGACCCGGTCTACGAGGTCGACGGCGTTCTCCATTATTGCGTGACGAACATCCCCGCGGCCGTGCCGCGCACCGCGACCTTCGCGCTCGTGAACGCGACGCTGCCCTATGTCCGCGCGCTGGCCGACAACGGCTGGAAGAAGGCCATGAAGCTCGACCCGCATCTCGCCGCGGGCCTCAACGTGGCGGACGGCCGCGTGCGCAACGAAGCCGTCGCCGCCGACCTCGAAAGCTACTCCCCGTAGCTCGGGTCGCAGTCGTACGGATAGAGGAAACCGTCCGGATCGCGCGTCCACGCCATGTAGCGCGCCGCCTTCCCGGCGAAAATCGCGGGGTCCTCGTAAAGCTGCGTGAGCCAGAGCGTGTCACCGTCCGGGCTCAAGCGGAAATGCTCGATCAGATGGATGTTCTCGCTGTGGTCGACGCCGTTGTTCATGAACGTGCCGGGCGCGATGTGCGTGGTGTCGACGACGAGCGTGTCGCCTTCCCAACGTCCGATCGAGTGCCCGGACTTGAAGTGCGGGGCTTCCGGCGGCGGATGCTCGGTCTCGTTCAGATGAATCACCCGCGTCATGTCGAAATACTCGGCGCGAATCACGATCAGGTCGCGGCCTTGATGGATCTCGATCGGAAACGGCGCCTGCATGTAGAACACGACGGACGGCGGGACGCAGGTATTTTCCCGCTTCAGCTCCTCGGCATAGTCGTACTCCGCGATCTGCTCGAGGGCCGCTTCGGTCAGCTCGAGCCCGGCGAAATCTCCGGCCCCGAGCTCGCCGCCGCCCGCATCGTCGATCATCACGACGCCGTCCGGAAGCTCGTCGATCAGCGCCTGCCCGGAAGGCGAGCGCTCGAACTTCACCTGCCACACGCCGGAGAGGTCGGGCACGGGCTCTTGCCCGGCCGCCGCGCCGGAGACCGACAGCGCGACGGCTGCCGCTGCCGAGACGGCTGCCGCCGCCGCGGCGGCCGGTTTCGCGCGGGCGTCAGTCACCGGCCGTGGGCCGCTGCCCAATCAGCACGCGGCCGTCCTCGAACGTGATGCGGTAAATGCGCATCGAAGGCGACCCGTCGCGCGCCGGATAGCCTTCGATCGTGACGCGGTCGCCGACCGCGAGCGAGTGCTCGCTCCAGCCGCGCCGGCGCAGGATGTTCGGCGAGTTCGTCTCGGCCCGCCACGTCTCCTCTTCGCCGTTTTCGCCGGTCGCCGAGACGAACACGAGGCCGTGCGGATTGCGGAACCGGAACTCGGTGACGACCCCTGCGACGGACACGATCTCGTCGGCGACGAAATGGACCGCAAAGGAATGGTGCGCAATCGCCGCAGGAGCAAAGAGACACGCCGCGGCGAGCGGGACGAGCACGCGCTTCACCTCACCCTCCCGGCGGCGCCCCGAGCAGGCTTCGCCCGCCGAATCTGCGCCGCCACAGCTCGATGGCTTCCCGATTGTAAACGTATTCGGGAACTTCCGACCGAAGCGCGGCAAGCACCGCCTCGGTCGCCCACGGAATCGCTGCGTGAAGCGTGCCGCCCTCGTTCGCGGCGATCATGTGCGGGCTCAGAATCACCTTGTCGCCGAGCGCGAGGAGGCGCGCGCCGGCCGGGGGCGGCTCCACCGCCAGCACGTCGAGCGCGGCGCCGCCGATGCGGCCGCGCTCGAGCGCATCGCAGAGAGCGTCCAGATCGACGATCGGCCCCCGCGCGGTGTTGATCAGCAAGGCCCGCGGCTTCATCGCCGCAAGCTCGGCGGCGCCGATCATCCCGCGGGTCTCGGCAGTGAGATTGCAATGCAGCGTGACGACGTCCGCCTCGCGGAGCAGCGTTTCGAGATCGACGCGCTCGACCCCTCGCAGCGCGAAGCGCGCGTCGTCCACGTAAGGATCGACGCCGATCAGCCGCGCGCGCCACGGGCCGAGAAGCTCCGCCAAGCGGGAGCCGATGCGCCCGAGCCCGACGATGCCGATCGTGAGCCCGGGATACCCGTCGGCGCGACGCCCGACGTAGCGGCCCTCGAGCCGCTTGTCGCGCCAGCCGCCCGCCTTGACGTGGCGGTCGCGCTCGGCAATCCGCTTCAGGAACGCGAGCATCAGCGCGATCGTGCCTTCCGCGACGCCGCCCCAGTTCGCCTCCGTCGGGCAATGCGTGACGAGGATGCCGAGCTCCGTGGCCGCGTCGACGTCGACGTCGTCGACGCCTATCGTGTATTTCGCGACGATGCGCAGATTCGGGAACGCGCCGAGGAGCGATGCGTCGATCACGCCGCCGCGGAACGTTGCGCCGACGAGCGCCGCCGCATCCGGCGCGGCGGCGAGGAGGCGCGGGATGTCCCGATCGAGCTCGCCCGCGACGACCTCGCAGCCGGCCGCCTCCATCAGGCGGTGCGACTCCTGCGTCTCGTCGACGGGCCGGTAGATCAGGACCTTCGGCCGGCGCAACGAGGTTTCGACGGGCGTCTCAACGCCCCCCGAGCTCGAGCCGAATCGACTCGTAAAGCCCCTCCAGGAACGTGTCCGGCGAGCCCCAACGCTCGTCGAACTCCCGAGTGGGCTGCGCCGCGGTCACCTGCTCGAGGGTCATGCCCTGCTCGACCATCGGCTTCACCCGGCCGTAGACCTCGGCGACCATGTCGCGGAACGCCTGGACGTCGTCGCGCGTCGAGACGACGCCGTGGCCCGGCAGGATCTTCGTCTCCGGCCCGGCCATCTCGAGCAGCAAGTCGAGCGCTTCGATCGTGCCGGCGGCCGTTCCGCCGTTGCCCGTGTCGATCCGCGGGTACCCCGTGGTACGGAACACGTCCCCGGTATGGATTACGTCGGCGCCGACGAAATGGATCACGCTGTCGCCGTCCGTGTGCGCGGCCGGCACCTTCACGATCCTGATCTCCTCGCCGTTGAAGTGAAGCGTGGCGGCGTCGGAATACGTGACGACCGGCAGCGCGGCCGGCGGCGCGGGCTGTTCCCCCTTGCTCATGCGCAGCCGCACGTTGTCGTGCGCGAGGATCGGGATGCCCATGTTCCCGAGGTTCTCGTTGCCGCCGACATGGTCGCCGTGAACGTGCGTGTTGATGACGAAAAGCACGTCGCGGTCGGAGACGGTGTCGATCGCGGCGAGAATCTTGTCCGTCAGCGGGGCGAACTGGTCGTCGATCATCACGACGCCGTCCTCGCCGACGGAGAGCCCGATGTTTCCTCCGCGGCCCTCGAGGTAGTAGAGGTTCTCGGCGACCTCGTGGACCGTGATTTCGACGGACGCGAAATCGTCTTGAGCCGTAGCGGCTTGCGCGGCACAAAAGCCGGCGAGCACGAGCGATACGCTTGTTGTCTTTCGGCGTTGCATCGCTTCCCCCTGAAGAAAAGACTCGTCCCCGGGGATCATAGCACGCAGCCCGCGGACCGGCCGCCGGGCAGAGGACGCCCGGCTCGCGAGTATCGTGTCCCGCGAATACCTATACATGATGCTTGACGGGAGCTCCGCGTACGCCACCCCAGCGCTCACTCCGTTCGCGCCGGGGACCCCGGGCAGGGATGTCGCGGAGCGAGCCCCCAGGGACGGGTTCACGGCGTTCCCGGCAAGCATCGTGTATAGGTATTTGCGGGACGCCCCCAACTAAGTGAGCTGTTGCGCGGCGGCCTCGAAAACTTCGAGCCCGCCTTCGAAAATCATCCGCAGGGACACGTAGAAGATCAGCGCGAGACCGACGTACGCGATCCAGTGATACCGCGCGAGGAGCCGGGCGACGAGGACGGCCGCGAATCCCATCAGCGCGACCGACAACGTGAGCCCGAAGACGAGCACCCAGAGGTGCTCCCGCGCGACCCCCGCGACCGCGAGAACGTTGTCGAGCGACATCGATACGTCGGCGACGATGATCTGCGTCGTCGCCTGCCGCATCGTCTTGCCCGCCGGCGAGTGGCCCGGGTTCACGGCGCGGGCCGGGCTCGGGCCCGCCGTCTCGAGGGCTTCCTCACGGGCGCTCCGCTCGTAGCGCGCGGCCTGAAGCTCGCGCCAAAGCTTCCACGACACCCAGAGCAGCAGCAGGCCTCCGGCGAGAAGCAGCCCGATGACGTTCAACAGCTGGACCGTGACCGACGCGAACGCGATGCGCAGCACGGTGGCGGCGGCGATGCCGAAGAGCATCGCGCGGGCCCGCTGGTCGCGCGGGAGGCCGGCCACGGCCATCCCGATTACGACCGCATTGTCGCCGGCGAGCACGAGATCGACGAGGATGACCTGAGCGAATGCGGCAAGCTCGGAAAGCGATACGAAATCCATTATGTGGGAGAGCGAGGAAGAACCCAGAAGAAGCCCCGGGGGCGAGCCACGGGATGCCCCATGATCCATGGCACGCCGCCTGGTAGCCTCTACTGGAAACGAGCGGCTTGCGTCAGGCGACTAGTGTGCCAACGGACCGCCCGGATCGGAAGTGTCTCATTTGCGCCGCTCCGACCGAATCGGTCATGATAGGCAGTCCCTTCGATTTCCCGCATCGTCCCCTGCGAGATGTGACGCGATGACCACACGAACTCTTCCGTACGCGATCTCCATGGGCCTCTCGTGGTCGGCTTTGTGCCTCGGAGCGCCTTTCGCCGCGGCGCAAGAGGCGGCGGAGCCGCGCCCGATGCCGCCGCTCGAGGAGATCGTCGTCACGGCCACGCGCCTTGCCACCACGCTCGATCACGTGCCGGCCGCGGTCTCGGTCGTGACGCAGGAGGAAATCCAGCTCGGCCGACAGCAGCTCGCGCTCGACGAGTCGCTGAGCCGCGTGCCCGGCCTGTTCATGCAGAACCGCTACAACTTCGCACAGGATCTCCGGGTCTCCATCCGCGGCTTCGGCGCCCGGGCGAACTTCGGCATTCGGGGCGTGAAGATTCTCGTCGACGGCATTCCCGAGACCCTGCCGGACGGGCAGGGATCGGTCGACGGCATCGACCTCGGCGCCGTCAGCCAGATCGAGGTGGTCCGCGGGCCGAGCTCCTCGCTGTACGGCAATGCGTCCGGCGGCGTGATCAGCGTCACCACGGAGCCGCCTCCCGAGGAGCCGTTCGCGGAGCTGCGCCTGTCCGGCGGACGCTACGACTTCAAGAAGCTCCAGCTGAAGGCCGGCGGCCGCGGCGACCGCGTCGGCTACCTCGTGAGCCTTTCGGACTCGGACTACGGCGGGTTCCGCGACCACAGCGAGGCCGAGAACCGCCAGCTCAGCGGCCGCTTCAACGTGAACTTCGAGGGAGACCGCAAGCTGCTCGCCGTCGTCAACCTCACCGATCAGCCGACGTCGGACGATCCGGGCGGCATCACGGCCGAGCTCGCAGCGAGCGATCCGGCCGCCGCGTGGCCGGCGAACGTGGAGTTCGCCGCCGGAGAGAGCCTCGAGCAGCAGCGCGTGGGCTTCGTTTACGACATGCCTCTCGGCGACCGACACTTGCTCACGGCCCGCAACTACTACATCTGGCGCGATTTCGCGAACAGCCTGCCGTTCGTCGACGGCGGTATCGTGGATCTCGACCGCTTCTTCGTCGGCGGCGGCCTGAGCTACACGTACGACGGCTTCTGGCTGGACCGCCCGAACCGCCTCGTCGTCGGCCTCGACTACGACGACCAGGACGACGACCGCAGACGCTTCGACAACCAGCTCGGAACACGCGGTGCGCTCACGTTCGATCAGAACGAGACCGTGCGCAGCATGGGCCTGTTCGTGCAGAACGAGCTCAGCGTCACGGAGCAGCTGCTCCTGACGCTCGGCGTGCGGTTCGACGAGGTGGAGTTCGACGTGACCGACCGGTTCCTCGCCGACGGCGACGATTCCGGCGAGCGCAGCCTCGACGGCACGAGCCCGATGCTCGGCCTCGTCTACGTGTTCTCGCCGAGCCTCAGCGTCTACGGCACGTACTCCACGGCCTTCGAAACGCCGACGACGACGGAGTTCAACGACCCGAGCGGCGGCGGCGGCTTCAATCCCGTCCTCGATCCTCAGGAAGCGGGCAACGTCGAAGTCGGACTGCGCGGCCTGCTCGGCGACCGCCACCGCTACGAGCTCGCGCTGTTCTCGATCGAGGTGGACGACGAGCTGATTCCGTTCGAGGTGCCGGGCAGCCCCGGCCGCGACTTCTACGTGAACGCCGGCCAATCCAGTCGCGACGGCCTCGAATTCTCGTTCATGACGCAGCCGACGGAGCGCCTGCAGGCGATCGTCAGCTACACGTATTCCGACTTCGAGTTCGACCGCTTCGTGGATGCGAGCGGAGAGGATTTCGCCGGCAAGACGATTCCCGGCACGTCGGAGAACGTGCTGTTCGGCGAGCTCAGCTATCGGCACCCGGTGGGCTGGTTCGCGGCGTTCGACGTCCTCTACATCGACGATCAGTTCGCGAACAACGCGAACACGGTCGTGAACGACGCTTACACGCTCTCGAACGTGCGTTTCGGCTACGAGCACACGTCGGGCGACCTGCTAATCACGCCGTTCGTCGCGATCAACAATCTCTTCGACGAGACGTACAACGCGAACGTCCGCATCAACGCCTTCGGCGGCCGGTTTTTCGAGCCCGGCCCCGGGCGCAACGTCTACGCGGGCGTGTCTCTGAACTGGCGCTACTGAGCCGCTACCGCAGCGGCACGAGGGGCCCCGGCGGGAGCTCTCCGGCGGCGCGCGCCGACAGGTAGGACCAGAGCTCCTCATAGTAGCGGGAAACCTCGCGGTGCTCGCCCCACGGGCGCATCGGAGCGCGGTTGCCCGAGTAGCCCCGGTCGAGGGCGGCGAAGAACGCGCTCCGGTCGAGCTGGCCGACACGGTGCACGAGGCTCGGCGCGAACGTGCTGCCCTCGGCGTCCGTGCCGTGACAGCTCGCGCAATAGCGCTCGAACACCCGCCATCCGATATAGGTCACGAGGTCCGTGGCGCACGTCGCCGCGGCCGCCTCCGCCTCTCCTTCCCCGGCCCGTTCCGCGCACTGGACGCGATACGCATGCGGGGCGGCGCGCGGCCCGGCCGCCGGACCCTGCTGCGCGCCGCCCGACGAAGCCCAAACGCCGCCGAGCACGACGTGGAGTAACAGCGCCGCGGCCGGCGGCCGGCGCCTCCGCTTCGGGATGCGCCGGCCGCCTTCGAAGCGACGGCTCGACCTCGTCACGGCCGGGAGGCCGCTCGGCCCCCTTAGTAGTGGATCACCGAGCGGATGCTCTTGCCCTCGTGCATCAGGTCGAAGGCCTTGTTGATGTCCTCGAGGCCCATCGTGTGCGTGATGAACGGATCGATCTTGATCTCGCCGCTCATGTACTGGTCGACCATGCCCGGCAGCTGGCTGCGCCCCTTGACGCCGCCGAAGGCGCTGCCGCGCCATACGCGGCCGGTGACGAGCTGGAACGGCCGCGTGCAGATTTCCTGGCCGGCGCCCGCGACGCCGATGATCGTAGACTCGCCCCAGCCCTTGTGGCAGCACTCGAGCGCGGCGCGCATCAGATTGACGTTGCCGACGGCCTCGAACGAGTAGTCGACGCCGCCGTCGGTCATATCGATGAGCACCTGCTGGATCGGCTGATCGTAGTCCTTCGGATTCACGAAGTCGGTGGCGCCGAGCTGGCGCGCCATCTGCTCCTTCTCGGGATTGATGTCGACCGCGATGATCCGAGCCGCCTTCGCCATCACGGCGCCTTGAATCACCGACAGGCCGACGCCGCCGAGCCCGAAGACCGCCACGGTGGATCCCGGCTGCACCTTGGCCGTGTTCAGCACGGCGCCGATGCCGGTCGTGATCCCGCAGCCGAGGAGGCAGACCTTCTCGAGCGGCGCCTCCTTGTTGATCTTCGCGACGGCGATTTCCGGCAAGACCGTGTACTCGGAGAACGTGGAGGTGCCCATGAAGTGCAGCACCTGCTTGCCGTTGCTCGAGAACCGGCTCGTGCCGTCCGGCATCACGCCCTTGCCTTGCGTCACGCGAATCTTCTGGCACAGATTCGTCTTGCCCGATCGGCAGAACTTGCACTCGCCGCACTCCGGAGTGTAGAGCGGGATCACGTGGTCCCCGGGCTTCACCGACGTGACACCTTGCCCGACCTCCTCCACGACACCGCCGCCCTCGTGACCGAGGATCACCGGAAACGCACCTTCCGGATCGTCGCCCGACAGCGTGAACGCGTCCGTATGGCAGACCCCGGTCGCCACCAGACGCACGAGCACCTCCCCGGCTTTCGGTCCCTGGACGTCGACCTCCTCGATCGACAAGGGCTTCCCGGCTTCCCACGCAACCGCCGCTTTCGCTTTCATTGTCCGTTCCTCTTCTTGTGGCCTAAAAACTGCTGGCCTGAAAATCGTTGATCGGGGGGCCGTCATTGTATGAACTCGCTGCTTTGCTGTCGCCCCTCGCCGCGGCCCGGTCGGACGCGGCGGCCCGCGGTACACTTGGGCGCTTTCGGAACGGGCGCTCCGCTGCATGGACATTTACCTCGGCCTCGGATCGAACCTCGGAGACCGCCGCGCGAACATCGCCGCGGCCCTCGCGGAGCTCGCCGCCGCGGGCATCGAGATCCTCGACGTATCCCCCGTGGTGGAGTCGCCCGCGCTCCTGCCGGAGGCGGCCTCTCCCGATTGGAATCGGCCGTTCCTGAACGCAGCGGCGCGCTGCCGGACGGCGTCGAGCCCCGATCAAGTGCTCGACGCGGCCAAGCGGATCGAAGCCCGCCTGGGGCGCGACGCGACGCACCGGTGGGCCCCGCGCCCGATCGACATCGACATCCTGCTGTGGGGCGATCGGGAAATCCGTACCGAACGTCTCGTCATACCGCACCCGGCGCTGACCCGCCGTAACTTCGTGCTCGCGCCGCTCGTCGCGCTCGATCCCGGGCTGACCGTGCCCGGCCGCGGCGAGCGCACCGTGCTCGACTGGTCCGGCGAGCTGCGCCACCGTATCCCGCTCTGGATGGGCATCTTGAACCTCACGCCGGATTCGTTCTCCGACGGCGGCGAGACGGTGACGTGGGAGGCGGCGGAGGCGCGGGTAGACGCGATGATCGCCGCCGGCGCGCAGATCGTCGACGTCGGCGCGGAGTCGACCCGGCCCGGAGCCCGGCCGCTGACGGCCGACGAGGAATGGGCTCGCCTCGAGGCGCCGCTCGCGAAGCTGATCGACAAGGTCGCCGGCGCTCCGCTCCGGCCGCGAATCAGCGTCGATACGTACCACCCCGAGGTCGCACGGCGGGCGCTCGCGCTCGGCGCGGACATGATCAACGACGTGAGCGGCCTCACGTCCCCGCAGATGCTCGAGGTCGCGGCCGGCGGCGGCGAGTGGGTCGCCATGCACAGCCTCACCGTGCCGGCCGATCGAAGCGTGACACTGCCGGCCGACGGCGATCCGGTCGACCATGTGCTCCGCTGGCTCGATGCCCGGCTCGGCGAGTGGGACGCGGCCGGCATCCCGCGCAAGCGCATCGTCTTCGATCCCGGCATCGGCTTCGGCAAGAACCCTCTTCAATCGCTCGAGCTGTTGCGCAACGTCGCGCGCTTCCGCGTTTCCGGGATCCGCTGCCTCGTCGGGCATTCGCGGAAGTCGTTCATGGCGGGCTTCACGAAGCGGGACGTCGCCGACAAGGATCTCTTCACGATCGGCGCGTCGTTGAATCTTTGCGCGCAGGGGGTCGACATCATTCGCGTGCACGACGTGCCGTCGCACGTCAGCGCTTATCGAGGATGGGTGCATCTGCTGCCGGCCGACTGAGCGCCGGCACGTAGCGCTCAACGCCGATCGGCGCCGAGCACGGCGAGGAGCGCCGCCGCCTTGTCGAGGCTCTCCCGATACTCCGCCTCGACCTCCGAATCGGCGACGATCCCGCCGCCCGCCCAAGCGTAAACGCGGTCGCCGCGGCGCAGCAGCGTGCGGATCGCGATGTTCAGGTCCATGTCGCCGTCGAACCCGACGTAGCCGATGCAGCCGCAGTACACCGTGCGCCGCTGCGGCTCGAGCGTCTCGATGATCTCCATCGCGCGCAGCTTCGGCGCGCCCGTGATCGAGCCCCCCGGAAAAGCGCCGCGCACGAGGTCGAGCGCGTGCGCGTCCGGCCGCAGCCGCCCCTCGACGGTGCTGACGAGGTGGTGGACGTTGGCGAAGCTTTCGATGTCGAACAGCTTCGTCGCGCGGACCGACCCGGGCACGCAGACCTTGCCGAGGTCGTTGCGGAGCAGGTCCACGATCATGACGTTCTCGGCGCGGTCCTTCGAGCTCGCCCGAAGCTCGTCGGCGAGGGCACGGTCGGCGGCCGCGTCGGGGGCGCGGGGCCGCGTGCCCTTGATCGGCTTCGTCTCGACGCGCCCGCCGGCCACCTTGAGGAACCGCTCCGGCGACGACGACAGGATCTCCGCGAACGGCAGGCCCAGGTAGGCCGCGAACGGCGCCGGGCTGCGGCGGCGCAGGTCCGCGTAAGCCGCCCAGGAATGGCCCTGCGCCGCGGCCTCGAAGCGCTGCGTGAGGTTGACCTGGTAGCAGTCCCCGGCGCGGATGTGCGCCTTCACGCGCTCGAAGGCCGCCCGGTAGCCCTCGAAGTCGAAGCTCGACGCGATCGTCGAGCCTGCCGTGAAGGGCTTGACCTCCGGCGGATCACGGGGGCAAAGCGCATCGACGAGGTCGTTCCACTCGTCGAACGTCCGCTCGTCGCGGCCGGCGCCGACGAGCCACGTGCGACGCTCGACGTGGTCGACGACGCAGGCCCAGTCGTAGAGCCCGACGGCCATCTCCGGGACGTCGATGTCGGCCGCGGCGATCGTCGGCAGGCGCTCGAAGCGGCGGCCGAGATCGTAGGCGAGGTAGCCGATCGCGCCGCCCGCGAACGGCACCTGCGGCGGGCGAGCCGCCGGGGGCCCGAGGCGCTCGATCAGAAGCTCGATGGGATCGCGGCCGGAGACGTCGGTGCCGTGCGGGGCGCGGATCTCCGTCACGCCGCCGCGGGTCGTCAGCGTGACGTAGGGCTCGGCCGCGAGGATGTCGTAGCGGCCCGCCTCGCCCCCTCCGTGGCCGCTGTCGAGGAACACGTGCCACGGGCGGCCGAGCAGCGGATGGAAACGCCGCGTCGACTCCGCGATGTAATCGATCTCCGTGATCCGTGGCAAGGCGGCCCTCCGGCCGCTCGGCGGGCGACTGGGCGTATCGGCGTGCCGTGGCGGGGGCAATTCTCGCAGAGCGCGCGCCGGGGCTCTAGCCTGGTCGCGGCGAGCGCGTCGCGAGCGTGGCCCCGGCCGCCAAGTGCCGAGGCCGAAAGCCGAGGGGGTTGGGGGCTGACAGATGCGGCGAGGGTCAACCGAAAGGTTCGCGCTCAGACGACGCGGTCGGGGCGCGAGTAGATGTTGAAGCGGTCGCGCTTCAGAAAGCCGACGAGCGTCATGCCGAACTCCTCGGCGAGCTGCACGGCGAGCGACGACGGGGCGCCGACGGCCGCGAGCAGCGGGCAGCCGGCCATCATCGCCTTCTGCATCAGCTCGAAGCTCGCGCGGCCGCTGACGACGATGCCGTAGTCGGTGAGCGGCAGCGCGTCGGCCATCAGACGGTTGCCGATCAGCTTGTCGAGCGCGTTGTGGCGGCCCACGTCCTCGCGGACGAGATGGATCGTGCCGGCGGCGTCGAAGAGGCCCGAGGCGTGGAGGCCGCCGGTCTGGTCGAAGACGTCCTGGCGGGCCCGGAGCGCCTCGGGCAGGCCGCCGAGGACGTCACGGCCGATCTCGAAGCGGACGGACGCAATGTCGTAGCGGCTCTGCACGGCGACCGCCTCGAGCGACGACTTGCCGCAGACGCCGCAGCTCGACGACGTGTAGAAATGGCGCTCGAGCCGATCGAGGTCGACCTCGACGTCCGGGGCGAGCTCGACGCGGACGACGTTGACGAGGCCGTCGGCCGCGGGCGGGCCGCAGGGGCCGACGGAAGCGACGTCCCGCGACGCGCGCACGATGCCTTCGGTGAAGAGAAAGCCGACGGCGAGCTCGAGGTCCTTCCCCGGCGTGCGCATCGTGACCGAGATGCTCTGCTCGCGATGCTCGCGGCCGACGAAGTACCCGAGCCGAATTTCCAGCGGCTCCTCGGTGGCGACGACATCGTCCTCGACACCGGCGCCGAGCCCGACGCGGCGGACTTCGAAGTGCCGCACGCTCTGGCGGCGCACCGCTTCGTTCAGGTCGGCCACATTGTTCCGCCGCGTGTTATGCGACGTCTTTCCGCTGCTCCTCGGCGATGCGCGCCACGGCGTTCGCGGCGAGCTCCGACAGCGGATCGACCTCGCCCGCCGGGTCGCCCCCTTCCAAGTGGTACGCGACGATCTGCCGGCGCATCTCCGGCGTCCAGAAGCGCTTCAGATGATCCGCCGTGGCGGCCACGACCTTTTCCCTGTCCTGGCCGTAGTCCAGGTTCTTCGCGATCTGATTCGCCATCCGAACCAGCTTGCCGATGTCCATCTTCGTTGCCGCCTCAGCCGACCGCTTTCTCGGCGCCCGACCCTGCCTGCCGCAGGTACTCGAGCTGCTCCTCCGTGAAGGCCTCGTACTTGCGCTGCCAATCGGAGAGCTGCGTGACCTTGTAAGCCTGCACGGCCGTGACCTTGTACTCGGGGCAGTTCGTCGCCCAGTCCGAGCTGTCGGTCGTCACGACGTTCGCGCCGGTCTCCGGATGATGGAACGTGGTGTAGACCACGCCCGGCATCACGCGCTCGGTGATCACGGCCCGCAGCACGGTCTCGCCGGCGCGGCTCTTCAGGCCGACCCAGTCGCCGGTCTGAATTCCGCGCTGCTCGGCGTCGTGCGGATGGATCTCGAGGACGTCCTCGTCGTGCCACTTCACGTTCGCCGTGCGCCGGGTCTGCGCGCCGACGTTGTACTGCGTCAGAATGCGGCCCGTCGTCAGCAGCAGCGGGTACTTCGAGCTCGTGCGCTCCTCCGTCGGCACGTACGGCGTGACGCGGAAGAGGCCCTTGCCGCGCACGAACTCGTCGACGTGCATCGTCGGCGTGCCTTCCGGCGCCTTC
This sequence comes from Gammaproteobacteria bacterium, assembly GCA_036381015.1. Taxonomy (NCBI): domain Bacteria; kingdom Pseudomonadati; phylum Pseudomonadota; class Gammaproteobacteria; species Gammaproteobacteria bacterium. The sequence continues at coordinate 69,466 of DASVDR010000041.1, read as the reverse complement.
TCGTTGCACGGCCACTGGATGCTGCCGAGCCGGTCGAGCTTCTCGTAGCTCACGCCCGAGAACGTCGGCGTCAGCCGCGCGATCTCGTCCATGATCTCGCTCGGGTGCTTGTAGTTCATCGGGTAGCCCATCGCGTTCGACAGAAGCTGCGTGACCTCCCAGTCCTCGTAGCCGCCGAGCGGCTCCATGACCTTACGGACCGGCGAAATGCGCCGCTCGGCGTTGATGAACGTGCCGTTCTTCTCGAGGAACGACGAGCCGGGCAGGAACACGTGCGCGAACTTCGCCGTCTCGTTCAAGAAGAGATCCTGGACGATCATGCACTCGAGCGACGAGAGCGCATGCGTGACGTGCGTGGTGTCCGGGTCGGACTGAGCGACGTCCTCGCCCTGCACGTAAAGACCCTTGAACTGCCCGGCGACGGCCGCGTCGAACATGTTCGGAATGCGCAGCCCCGGCTCGGGCTGCACCTTGACGCCCCAGGCCTCGTCGAACGACGCGCGCACGGCCGGGTCGGAGACGTGCCGATATCCCGGGAACTCGTGCGGGAACGAGCCCATGTCGCACGAGCCCTGCACGTTGTTCTGGCCGCGCAGCGGATTCACGCCGACGCCTTCGCGGCCGATATTCCCGGTGACCATCGCGAGATTCGCGATACCCATGACGGCCGTCGAGCCCTGGCTGTGCTCGGAGACGCCGAGGCCGTAGTAGATCGCGCCGTTCGGCGCGGACGCGTAGAGCCGCGCCGCGCCGCGCACCAGCTCGGCCGGGACGCCGGTTTCGGCCTCGAGCGCCTCGGGCGAGTTGCGCTCCTCGAGGATGAACGACCGCCAGTCGTTGTACGCGTCGAGCTCGCAGCGCCGCTCGATGAACTTCTTGTCCTCGAGCCCTTCGGACAATATGACGTGCGCGAGCGCGTTGAGGATCGCGACGTTCGTGCCGGGCCGGAGCGCGAGGTGGTAGTCCGCCTCGACGTGCGGCGAGCGCACGAGATCCGTGGCGCGCGGGTCGATCACGATCAGCTTGGCGCCCTGGCGCAGCCGCCGCTTCATCTGCGACGCGAACACGGGGTGCGCGTCCGGCGGATTCGCGCCGATCACCATGATCACGTCGGCCTTCATGACCGAGTCGAAGGCCTGCGTCCCGGCCGACTCGCCGATCGTCGACTTCAGGCCGTAGCCCGTGGGCGAGTGACAGACCCGCGCGCAGGTATCCACGTTGTTATTGCCGAAGGCCGCGCGCACGAGCTTCTGAACGAGGTACGTCTCCTCGTTCGTGCAGCGCGACGACGTGATGCCGCCGATCGCGCCGATGCCGTACTTCTGCTGGATGCTCTTCAGCTTGTTCGCGGCGAACGAGATCGCCTCCTCCCACGAGACCTCCTTCCACGGCTCGTGGATCGAGTCGCGGATCATCGGCTTCGTGATGCGGTCCTTGTGCGTGGCGTATCCGAACGCGAAGCGGCCTTTCACGCAGGAGTGGCCGTGGTTCGCATGGCCGTCCTTGTTCGGGATCATCTTCACGACCTGCTGGCCCTTCATCTCGGCGCGGAACGAGCAGCCGACGCCGCAGTAGGCGCAAGTCGTGATCACGTAGTGCTCCGGCTGGCCGAGCTCGATCAGCGAGTTCTCGGTGAGCGTGGCCGTGGGGCACGCCTGCACGCACGCGCCGCACGACACGCACTCGGAGTCGAGGAACGGCTGATCCTGGCTCGCCGCGACCTTCGACGCGAACCCGCGGCCGTCGATCGTGAGCGCGAACGTGCCCTGCACCTCTTCGCAGGCCCGCACGCAGCGCGAGCAGACGATGCACTTCGTGGGATCGAACGTGAAATACGGGTTGCTCGTGTCCTTCGGCGCGTCGAAGTGGTTCGCGCCCTCGTAGCCGTAGCGCACCTCGCGCAGGCCTACGGCGCCGGCCATGTCCTGGAGCTCGCAGTCGCCGTTCGTCGGACAGGTCAGGCAGTCGAGCGGATGGTCGGAGATGTAGAGCTCCATGACGTTGCGCCGGATATCGGCGAGACGCTTCGACTGCGTCGTGACCTTCATGCCGTTGCGCACCTCGGTGGTGCACGATGCCGGGAGCCCTTTCGCCCCCTCGATCTCGACGAGACACAACCGGCACGATCCGAACGGCTCGAGGCTGTCCGTGGCGCAGAGCTTCGGGATGTTGATGCCCGCGGTGGCCGCCGCGCGCAACACGGTCGTGCCCTCTGGAACGGAGACTTCCTCCCCGTCGATCGTCAGCGTGACGACGCGCTCGGACTCGCGCGCGGGCGTGCCGAAATCGTAGGCTCGGTGATAGGGTTTGTAGGCTGCGCTCATGCTACCTCTCCCACCGCGCGCCGCTCTTCCTTGCGCGCTCTCAAGTCTTCAGGGAAATGGTCCAGGATGCTCATGACCGGAAACGGCGCCATACCGCCGAGGGCACAGAGCGACCCGACCACCATCGTGTCGCAAAGCTCGCGAAGCAGCGCGAGGTTCGCCGCCTCGTTCTCGCCCGCGAGGATGCGGTCGATGACCTCGACCCCGCGCACCGCGCCGATCCGGCACGGCGTGCACTTGCCGCACGACTCGATCGCGCAGAACTCCATCGCGAAGCGCGCCTGCTGGCCGAGGTCCACGGTGTCGTCGAAGACGACGAGGCCGCCGTGGCCGATCATGGCTCCGAACTGGGCGAACGCCTCGTAATCGAGCGCCGTGTCGAACTTCGACGGATGAACGTAAGCGCCGAGGGGTCCGCCGGCCTGGACGGCCCGAATCGGGCGGCCAGTGGCGGTGCCGCCGCCGAAGTCGTACAGCAGCTCCCGCAGGCTATGCCCGAAGGCGATCTCCACCAGACCGCCTTGCTTGACGTTGCCGGCGAGCTGCACCGTGAGGGTGCCGCGCGACCGGCCCGTGCCGAAGTCCTTATAAAAGGCCGCGCCCTTGTCGAGGATGATCGGCACGGTGGCGAGCGAGATCACGTTGTTGACGATCGTCGGCGCGCCGAAGAGGCCCTTCACGGCCGGAAGCGGCGGCCGGAACCGGATGATGCCGCGCTTGCCTTCGAGGCTCTCGAGCAGCGACGTCTCCTCGCCGCAGATGTACGCGCCCGCGGCCTCGCGAACCTCCAGATGGAAGGCACGGTCGCTGCCGAGCACCCGGTCGCCGAGGTAGCCCGCGGCCGTGGCCCGCTCGATGGCCTCCCGCATCGTGCGGATGGCCTGCGGGTACTCGAAGCGGATATAGACATAACCTTGCGTGGCCCCGACCGCGAGCCCGGCGATCGTCATGCCTTCGATCAGCACGTACGGATCGCTCTCCATGATCATGCGGTCGGCGAAGGTCCCCGAGTCGCCCTCGTCGGCGTTGCAGACCACGTACTTCCGTGCGGCCTCGGTGTTCAGCACGGTGTTCCACTTGATGCCGGTCGGGAACGCGGCGCCGCCCCGGCCCCGCAAGCCCGACTCCGTAACGATGTCGACGATCTCCCGCCCCGAAAGTTTCACGGCGTTCTCGAGGCCGCGAAAACCGCCGTGCGCGCGGTAGTCCTCGATCGAGAGCGGGTCGATCAGGCCGACGCGCGCGAACGTGAGCCGGTCCTGTTTCGCGAGATAGGGGATCGACTCCGTGTCGCCGAGCGCGCTCGGATGATCCCGGCGGCCGTCGAGGAAGCCGGCTTCGAAGAGGCTCTCGACGTCGGCCGGCCTGACGGGCCCGTAGGCCTTGCGCACCCCGTCGACCTCGACCTCGACGAGCGGCTCGAGCCAGTACAAGCCGCGCGATCCGTTCCGGATCAGCTCGATCTGCCGGCCGCGGCGCTCCGCTTCGGCCGAGATCGCGGCGGCGACGCCGTCGGCGCCTACCGATCGAGCGGTGGTGTCGGACGGGACGAAAACCTTCGTGACGCTCGCCATGGCGCTAGCTCAGAAGCTCGTCGAGCCGCTCGGGCGTGACCCGTCCGTGGACGGTCTCGTCGATCATCACGGCGGGGGAGCAGGCACAGTTGCCGAGGCAATAAACCGGCTCGAGGCTGAAGCGGCCGTCGGCCGTGGTTTCGTGGAAATCGACGTTCAGCTTGTCGCGCACGTACGCTTCGAGGGCCCTCGCGCCCATCGACTGGCAGGCCTCGGCGCGGCAGAGATAGAGCGTGTGCCGCCCGGGCGGGGCCGTCCTGAACAGATGATAGAAGCTGACCACGCCGTGAACCTCGGCTCGGGACAGGTTCAGCACGTCGGCGACGATCGGCACTGCCGCCTCCGGCACGTATCCGAGCTCGTCCTGAATGGCGTGGAGGATCGGCAACAACGCCCCCGGCTCCTGCTTACGCGCCTCGGCTAGGGCTCGGATCGCCGCCTCATCAGTTGTAGCGAATTCCCCTTTCACCGGTCTCGATCACCTCGGTTAGCTTGACTCCCGCGGGCCCATGGTACCACCCCGGGGATTCGGAAAGAGATCGGAGTCGTCCTCCCCCTCACGCGGCGTGAGGCACTCGAAGTCCTTCTCCACGAGGATTTTCAGCGACTCGCCGCCGCCGATCGGCTGCTCGCCGCGGATCGACACTTCCTCCGGCGCGAGCCAGCGCTCGACGGCGGCCCGCGGCAGGACGACGGACAGCTCGTCCGCGCCGAAGCGCGCGGCGGGCTCGCCGTCCGGCGCGACGGTGACGCGGTACCGCAAGGCCGAGTCGGCCGAAAAATGCACGGCATCCTCCGCAAACCCGGCCTCGGCGATCTGGTTCAGCTCGCCCCGCGAGACGCGGATCCGCACCGAATTTCCTCGAATTCTGAGCTTCATCTGACGGTATTCAGGGGCCCGCGGACATTTTAGCCCAGCAGGCGAGGCCGGCCCGCGAAACAAGCGCCTCACGGCGCTCGGATTTCCGAAGCCGGCATGCTCGACCGAGTGATCGTGAAAAATCCGAGCCGCGAGATCAAACGCTAACTAGGTGATTCTTAAGCCGCTGCCCTATAATGCGCCGCTGTGGGAGCACAATCAGGCCGATCGACCGCCATCAGCGCGCACGGTGGACGGTAAGCCATTTTTTGGGGATAGCGAATGAACGAGCACGTCGGGATCAGTGGGTTCGCGGTCTATGTGCCGCCTTATCGGGTCGACCTGGAGGCATGGTGCAGCTGGACCGGTTCCCCGTGGGACAAGACGCGCGCGGTCGTCGGCCGCAGCTTCCGGATGCGCGGGCCCGAGCAGAGCGTGTACACGATGGCCGCGACGGCCGTCATGCGGCTCATCGAGCACTACGACGTCGACCCGGCGCGCGTCGGGTTCCTCGGCCTCGGCACCGAATCGAGCACCGACAACTCGGCCGGCGCCGTGATCGTGAAAGGGATGCTCGACGAAGGCCTCAAGGCGAAAAGCTTGCCCGTTCTGAACCGCCACTGCGAGGTCCCCGAGGTCAAGCACGCGTGCCTCGGCGGCGTTTATGCCCTGAAGCACGCGCTGCGCTATCTGGCGCTCGAGCGCGAGGATCGGTGCGCGATAGTCGTCAGCGCCGACATCGCCGAGTACGCGCGGGGAAGCTCGGGCGAGCCGACACAGGGGGCCGGCGCGGTCGCGCTGCTGCTCGAGCGCAATCCGAAGATGCTGACCGTCGAGCTCGCGCACATCGGCAGCGCGTCCGCCTACCGCGCCGTCGACTTCCGCAAGCCGGTGCTGCGCAACATCATCCGCGGCAAGCTGAACTGCCACTTCCAGGACCTGCCGGTCTTCAACGGCAAGTATTCGACCACCTGCTATATCGACGAGACGCTGCATGCGCTGAACGACATGACGAGGCGGATGGGGCGCGAGCCGGCCGAGTACTACCGCGAGCTCGACGCCGTGTTCATGCACCGGCCTTACCACAGGATGCCGGAGACGTCCTTTGCGATGAGCTATCTTTTCGGCCTGGCAAGCGACGGTCCGGAGGGTCGGGCCGAGCTCGCTCGCTATTGCGAGCGCGCCGGCATGGATGTCGCGGAGGTGCTGGCCGAGATGCAGTCGCGGCCGGACGTCCTCGACCTCGTCAAGCGCGGCGATATCGAGGCCGACGCGTATCCGCTCGCGATACAGCTCTCGCGCGAGTTCCGCAACAGCGCCGAGTTCAGCGCGCTCGTCTCGTCGAAGATGTCGCTCGGCTCCGAGGTCATGAAGGAGATCGGCAACGTGTACTGCGCGGCGCTGCCGGCCTGGATGGCCGCCGGGATGGAGGATGCCTATCTCCGGGGCATCGATCTCGCCGGCGGCAAGGTGCTCGCGGTCGGCTACGGCAGCGGCGACGCGGCCGAAGCGATGCCGATGCAGGTGGTCGAAGGGTGGGAGCGCGCCGCCGCGAGAATCGGCTTCGAGGCCGCGCTCGAGCCGTACCAGGACCTGACCCGAGCGCAGTACGAGAGTCTGCACGACACGGGCACCGCGCCGGGGCTCCGCTCTCCGAGCGAGGGGTTCGTGATCGAGTCGGTCGGCAGCAGCCTGAACGCGAAGTTCAGCGACGAGGGCATCGAATACTACCGCTTCGTCCGGTAGCCTCGAAAACCGGTGTCAGACACGGTAATGTCAAAAAAGGTGTCAGACACCTTTTTCGTGTCTGGCACCTTTGTTGTGTCTGGCGCCTTTTTCGAAAAAGGTGTCTGACACCATTTTTTTACGGTCAATCCGCGGCGGCCGCCTCGGCCGTCTGCCGCTCGAGCTCTGCAATCACGTCGTCGACCGAGCCGCCCTCGAGCAGGCGCCGGTACTCGGCGCGCTTCAGCGCGAGATCGCTGACGTTGTCCGCCAGGATGTTGACGATCTTCCAGCCGGCGTCGGTCTCGTGCAGCACGTATTGGAACGGTATCGCCCGTTCCTTCGTCGTGAGCGTCGCCGCGACCTGCGCGCGTCCGCCGGCGAGCGACTCGCCGCCGGTGATCTCGAACATGCCGGCCTCGAGCCTGCGGAAGCGGCTCGCGTAGGTCGTCACGCTCAGGCGCTCGAAAGCTTCGACGAAGCGTTGCCGGTCGTCGACCGACAGGCCGTCCCATTCGCGCCGGATCGTGAGCTCCGCGATGTAGGGCAGATCGTGCGTGGCCTCGACGACCGGCTCGAGCCGTGCATAGCGCTCCTCGAGGCTCGCGTCGCCGAGCTCTGCGGCCGTCTCGACGAGCGCGTCATGCAGCGTCCGCACCGTGTCCTCCGGCGTCGCGCCGGGCGCCGGGGCGTCCTGGGCGAGCGCCGTGAGCCACATCAGCAACAGGGCCGCGGCCCAAGCCGGGCGGCCGCCGGCCGTCTTCGGATACGTCGGCATCAGCGTCCTCTCTCCGTTGGAATGCGTGCGGAAGAGCATGCGTTCCGCAGCCTGACTCGGCGCTGAACCGGCGCGGGCGAGGGGCCGGAGCTTGGCCGCGCCCGACTCGGCCGCGCAAACCGGCCGGCTACGAGTCCCGGCCGCGGCGCCCGATCCGGTCGACCGGAATCGACACGCCCGGAACACGGCCGCCGTGCAGCACCGGCAGCTCCGGCGCCATCTCGCCGTCGAGACGCGGACCGAACAGGAAGACGCCCAAGGCCTTCCATGGGTTCGCGATCGTGTCCTCGACGGCCGTGCCTTCGTAGCCGCAATGCGCCATGCAATTGTCGCACTTCGGATTGCGGCCCGTCCCGTACTTGTCCCAGTCCGTCGTCTCCATCAGCTCCTCGAAGGACGAGGCATAGCCCTCGTCGACCAGCAGATAGCACGGCTTCTGCCAGCCGAAGACGTTGTAGGTGGGATTCGCCCAAGGCGTGCACTGGTAGCTCTGGTTGCCGGCGAGGAAATCGAGAAACAGGCTCGACTGATTGAAGTGCCATTTGCTCGAGCGCGCGCGGCCGCGCTTGAAGATCTCGCGGAACAGCTGCTTCGATTGCCGCCGCCCGAGGAAGACGTCGCGGCGAGGGGCATGATCGTAGCTGTAGCCCGGCGAGATCATCACCCCTTCGATCCCCAAGCTCATCGCGTAATCGAAAAAGTCGGCCACGTCGTCCGGATCCTCTCCGGCGTACAGCGTGCAGTTCGCCGTGACGCGGAACCCGCGCTCGCGCGCCACCTTGATCGCGCGCACCGCCTTGTCGAACGTGCCTTCGCGGCAAACCGACGCGTCGTGACGCTCCCGGTTGCCGTCCAGATGCACCGACCAGGTGAAGTACGGCGAAGGCTCGTAGTCGTCGATCTTCTGCTCGAGGAGCAGCGCGTTCGTGCAGAGGTAAACGAACTTCTTGCGCGCGATGATTCCGCGCACGATCTCCGGCATCTCCTTGTGGATCAGCGGCTCGCCGCCCGGGATCGATACGACCGGCGCTCCGCATTCATCCACGGCGCGCAGTGCATCCTCCACGCTCATCCGCTTTCTCAGGATCTCCGGCGGATAGTCGATCTTGCCGCAGCCCGCGCATGCCAGGTTGCACTGGAACAGCGGCTCGAGCATCAGCACGAGGGGATAACGCTTTCGGCCCTTCAGCTTCTGCTCGAGGATGTAACGGGCGATCCGATACTTCTGGATGAGGGGAATGCTCATGCGGTCTCCTTCTTCTGCCGGAGCGGATCAACCGTCCGTGCCGGTGCGCCTGAGCAGCGCATCGAGGAAGTTGCGCTTGATGTGCGCCCATTCCATCTTGAACCACGGCGTGAAGCGCTCCGGTTTCGCTCCGAGCTCGGCCTCGAGCGCATCGATCCCGATCCAGCGCCACTCGGCGATCTCGCTGACGTTCGCGTCGACCGGCCCGTCGTAGCGGCCGTGGTAGACCCAGCAGTACTCGTGCTCCGCTCCGAGCGCGCCATACTGCGCGTGATACTTGAATTTGTATAGAAATTCGAGCTCGCACTCGAACCCGAGCTCCTGCCCGAGCCGCCGCGAGACCGCCTGCTCCATCGTCTCGCCGTAGCGCGGGTGCGAGCAGCAGGTATTCGACCAGTAGCTCGGCCACAGCGGTTTCGACGCCGCCCGCTTCTGAAGCAGCAGCTCGTCGTCGGAGTTGAAAACGAAGATCGAGAACGCGCGGTGCAGCACACCGTTGCCGGAATGGCACTCGCTCTTCGTCTTGGAGCCGATTTCCCGATCGAGCTCGTCGACGAGGATGAGCTCCTCGAGGTCGCTCGAGACCACTTCGTCACGCGCCATCGAGCGCCGCCCCCAACTGCACAGTGACCGCCTGGAAGCCGGCGCCGCGAATCGCCGCGGCAACCGGCTCGGTGTCGGACTCGCAGATCGCGACGATCGAACCGCCGCCGCCGCCGCCCGTGAGCTTCGCGCCGAGCGCGCCGCTCTCGCGCGCGATCGTGACGAGCTGCTCGAGCTCCGGAGTCGACACCTGCAGCGCGTTCAACATACCGTGACAAATGTTCATCAGCTCGCCGAGGGTCGGCAGGTCATTGTCCTGAATCGCCTGCACGGCGCGCAACGTCAGCGCGTCGATCTGGTCGAAAATCCGCTCGTAGAGCTTGCGGTCTTGCTCCCACGCCTCGCGTACTCGACCCACGGTCTTTGCCGTCAAGCCCTCGTAGCCGGTCATGCCGATCACGGCCGGAATCGGCTTCGCGATGTTCAGCGGCTCGACGAGCGGAGGGTCTCCCGGCCTGAACACGAGCGACCGGCCGTACGTGGCGAGCGTGTTGTCGAGGCCGCTCGGGCTGCCGTGGGCGACCTTCTCGGACTCGAACGCGAGCCGGTTGACCTCCTCGTCGGAGAGTCCGAGCTTGAAATGCATGTCGAGCGCGCGAACGATCGCGACGGCCATCGCGGCCGAGCCGCCGAGCCCCATCCCGCGCGGCACCTCCGGAAATACCTCGATGCGCATGCCGCGCCCGGAGAGCCCGAGCTTGTCGAGCACGACGCCCGCTGGACGCTCGAACGAGCGACGATCGGCCGGGTTGCGCGCGAGCTGATACTCGACGCCCCAGCGCGGGATCATCAGATGGATGCCTTCGTCGCAGTCCTCGACGAGCGCCTTGATCGTCATCGGCACGGGCGCTGCGATCGCATGCCTTCCGTAGACCACCGCATGCTCGCCGAGGAGCACCACCTTGCCGTACCCGACGCCCATCGCCGGCTCCTCGTGACGCTTCACGCCCCGCCCGCTGCTCGCCTTGCGCCGCTCCGCCTCGACCTCCGCGATGATCTCCTGCGCCTTCCACACCTTGATCACGCCGCTCTGGATCAGACGATCGAGCACCTCGTCGAAGATCTCCTTCGACGCGCCCGCGGCCGTGACGACGCTGCGTGCGTGCAAGGTCATGTGGCCCTTCTGGATGCCCTCGGTGGCGAGCGCGCGAATCGCGGCGAAGTTCTGCGCGAGCCCGACGGCGGCCATCACCTCCGCGAGCTCCGTGGCCGACTTCACGCCGAGCAGCCGCAGGTTCAGCGCAACCGTGGGATTCGACTCGAGCGGAGCGCCGACCGTGCCGACCTTGATCGGGATCTCGATGCGGCCGCAGAGGTTGCCTTCGTCGTCGGCGAACCACTCCGTGAGCGACGAGTAGCGGCCGCTGCGGGCGGCGTACGCATGCGCACCGGCCTCGATCGCACGCCAGTCGTTGCCGGTGGCGATCGCGATCGGATCGATGCCGTTCATGATGCCTTTGTTGTGCGTGGCGGCGCGGTACGGATCCACGGCCGCGAAGTCCGCCGCGACGATGATGCCGTCGCGCGCCTGCTCTCCGGTGTAGCCCCGGCCGGCGAGCTTCTCCACGGGAATCTTGCACGACGCGCGCACGAGCGACCGATCCGTCAGATTGGACAGGATGCGCAGGAACACCTGCCCGCCGGTGATCGACTCCACGAGGGGAGCGACGCCTTCACACATTCCGTTGACGAGGTTCGCGCCCATCGCGTCGCGCGTGTCGACGAGCAGGTGCACGACGAGCATCGGCTTGCCGCTCGACGGCAGCGGATGGACGTAGAGCTCGATGTCGCGCGCGCCGCCTCCGCGGGCCACCATGTTCGGATGGAAGCTGTTCGCGAGGTTGAGGATTTCCTGGCGACGCTCGAGAAGCTTCGCACGGGCCCTGGCCATGTCGGGCAGGTTCACGACTTGAATCTGGCCGATCAGGATCGGGTCGGAGGCTTCTGCGGTGAAACCGCCGCAGGCGCCGACCAGCTTGCACGCCGACCCCAGCGCCGCGATCACGGACGGCTCCTCGACGACCATCGGCGCGACGTACTGGCGGCCGTTCACGACGAGATTCATGCCGAGGCCGAGCGGCAGCCCCATGACGCCGACGACGTTCTCGATCATCTTGTCGGCTGCCGACAGATCGAGCGTGTGACGTCCGGTGGACAGCGCTCGGAAATCGCTCGCGTTCAGCAGGCCGCGCTCGTGCACGGTCCTGACGCGCTCCTCGATGCTCAGCTTGTAGAACTCGGGAATTCTCGACCGATCCGCATTCACTCGGTTCGCTCCTCGACTACCAAACCGTGGCCGTCCAGATTCAAATGGACGACATCGAAGCCTTGCTCGGCCGCGGCACGCTCGAACGCATCGAGCGCATCGGCGTCGGCGGCCAGCGCGAGGCCGAGGTCCCCGCCGCCCGCGCCGCTCACCTTGTACGTGACGCCGAACCGTCTCGCCGTGTTGCCGAGAATGCGGTGCTCGGCCGTGACGATGTCGGCGCCGATCGCTTGTCCGAGGGCGGAAAGCTCCTGCCCGTAGAGGTCGACTGCGCGCAAGAATTCCTCGCTTTCGCCGTGCCTCGCGGCGGCACAGCCCGCTTCGGCGATCCCCCGCAAACTCCGATGCCTGGCCGCCGCCTCCTTCGGCCTCTCGGCGCACCATTTGTGGTAACGCGCCAACAGATCGGGCGTCGAGGCGGATCGCCCGGCAAAAATACCCGCGAATCCTACACCGTTCGGCAGTTGGACTGAACCGACATCGTCCAAGCTTCGAGCACCCGAGCGAAACTCGATCGCGCCGCCCTTCATCGAGGCCGCGACGTCCAGCCCGCTGCCCGCCCCGCCTTGGAATCGCCGGTGCAGGTCGATCAGGCCGCCGAGCGATGGGAGCGGCGCTCCGATCCAGGCCGCCCAGGCCGCCGCGAAGCAGCACAACGCGGCCGCGCTCGAGCCGAGCCCGAGCTTGCGGCCGGCGACGAAGAAGGCCCGCGAGTCGAGCGTTGCGGCCCACGGCTCGCGCTCGCCCCCGAGCGCGTCGCGGACGACGTCGACGAGGCGAATGCCGGTGGACGTGCCGGGCGCGGTTTCGGTCACGAGCGCGTCGGGGAAGCGGGTCTCCAGCCGGTTCACGGCTCCGCGGCCGGCGCCGATCTCCGCGCGGCAATGTCGGTCCACGGCGAGGACGAGCGCCGGCGCGCCGTCGAGCACCGCGTACTCGCCGAGCACGGCAACTTTCCCCGGTGCGCGCGCGCCGACTTTCACGCCGGCTCCGGCTCGCGGACCACCTCGAGGCCGGGGCCCAAGCCCGTCCGCAGCACCTCGATCACGCCCGGCACCTCGGCGAGCGCCGCCTCCACCCGCGGCCGGGCCTCCGGCAGGCAGACCGCCTTCAGCTGCGGCCCGGCGTCGATCGTGAAGAAGACCGGCACGCCCGCGCCGCGCAGCGCCCGCACCGCGGCGATGCATTCGACCGTGACGCCGTTCCAATAAATGAGAGGCGGATCGGCGGCGATCGCCGCCGCGTGCATCTTCAAGCAATTGTGCTCGGCGACGGCCGCCAGAGCCTCGAAGTCGCGGGCCGCGATCGCACGCCTCGCCCGGTCGAGGTCGTCGGGCTGCCCGCGGACCCAGCTTTCGTAGTACGGGGACGAGCCGGCCGAGCGCGCCATGCCCTCGCCCGAGCCGACGGCCTTCTCGCCCCGGGCGGTGATCGCGATGACGACCTCGAGGGGCCACTCCTCCGCCGCGAGCAGCGGCTCCGCATAGCTGTCGGCGCCGTCCGGGCGCCGCCCTGCATGCATCTCGACGTACCCGCCGAAGATCGATCGCGCGGCGGAGCCCGATCCGCGACGCGCGAGGAGGCTGAGGTCGCGCGGACCGAGACGCAGGCCGAGCGCCGCCGCCGCCGCGCCGACGAGCGCAGCGAAGCCGGAGGCCGACGACGCGAGCCCGGCCCCGGTCGGGAACGTGTTGCGGCTCACGACGCGCGCGCGAAGCTCGGTGCCGGCGCGCTCGCGGAGCAGGTCCAGGCAGGCCGACACGCGGCCGAGCCGCTCCGGGCGGGGCGCGCCATCGAGGATCAGCTCGTCCGCGTACAGCGCCGTATCGAAGCGGACGTCGGTGTCGGACCAAAGGTCCGCGAGCGTGATCGAGATGGAGCCCACGGCCGGAATCTTCAGGCGCTCGTCGGCCTTGCCCCAATACTTCACGAGAGCGATGTTCGCCCGGGCGCGCGCGCTAGCTTGCATTCGCCAGATCCTTTCCGTTCAAGTACCCGTTGCGCGCAAACCAAGCGATCGCATCGGTCACGGCCTCGGCCGGATCGCGCCACCGATAGCCGAGCTCGCGCTCGGCCTTCCGGCTCGAGAAGTACATGTGCTTTGCAGACATCCGGACGCCGTCGAGGCTGACCCTGGGCTCCCGGCCGGAGAAGCGCGCCGCGATCTCGGAGGCGACCGCCACCGGGTAGACGGACCAATGAGGCAAGCGAACTCTCGGCGGCGCGCGCCGGCATCGCTCCGCCACGAGCCGCAGGATCCGCTCGAGGCTCATGTCCGCGCCGCCGAGAATATAACGCTCCCCGGGGCGTCCTTTCTCGAGCGCGAGCAGATGCCCGCGCGCGACGTCGTCGACGTGAACGAGATTGAGGCCGGTGTCGACGAAGGCCGGGATGCGGCCGCGGGCCGCGTCGAGGATGATCCGGCCGGTCGGCGTCGGCTTGACGTCGCCGGGACCGATAGGCGTCGACGGGTTGACGGTGACGACGTCGAAGCCGAGCTCCGCGGCACGCCGGGCGACGGCCTGCTCGGCGAGATACTTCGATCGCTTGTACGGACCGATCATGTCGGCGAGCGAGACCGGCGTGTCCTCGTCCGCCGGCGCGCGGTCGGCGCGCAGGCCCAATGTCGCGACGCTCGACGTGTAGACCATGCGCCGCACGGCGGCGCCGGACGCCGCTTCGAGCACGTTCAGCGACCCGCGCACGTTGGTCTCGAGCATCGCGTCCGCGTCCGGTACCCACAGCCGGTAATCGGCCGCGACATGAAACACGGCCGTGCATCCGCGCATCGCGCGGGCGAGCGTGTCCGCCGCGCGAATGTCGCCTTCCGCGATCTCGACGTCGAGCCCCTCGAGATTGCGCCGGTCGCTTCCGGCGCGGACGAAGGCGCGCACGCGCTCACCGTCATCGAGCAGCGCGCGCACGACGGCCGCGCCGACGAAGCCGTTCGCACCGGTCACGAGCGCCGTCATCGCTCGAGCAGAAAACCCTGCGGGGCGAGCGCTCGCCCGACGCCCTCCAAAGCGCGGCGCGCCGTGCGGTGGCGCAGCGCGAGGGTCCAGAGCGCGGGCCAGCAGGAGGGCCGAAGCACGGCATCCACGGCCGGCGTCAGACGCAAGTTGCCGTGCGCATCGATCCACCGCTCGATGCCGGGAGGCAGCGCGTCTGCCGCGCCGTCCGCGACCGCCCGCACGACGACGAACGGCACGCGGGCCCGCACGGCGGCCGCGGCGATCGCCGCCGATTCCATGTCGACGGCCGCCGCGTCGTGGGCTCGCGCAGCGCGGCGCTTCGCCTCCGGTGCCGAGAGCACGGCGTCGGCGGCGAGGAGCGCGCCGCGGATCAGCCGGAAGCGCCCGTCGAGAGCCGCCGCGATACGCTCCGACCAGGGCCGATCCGCCGAGAACTGCTCCCCTCGAGACGTGACCACGACGTCGGGCAGCACGATGCTTCCCGGCGCCGCATCACCGTCGAGGCCGCCGGCGAGCCCCCAAGACACGAGGCCTTTCGCACCGCGCTCGAGAGCACGCGCCGCGGCCGCGGCGGCCCGCGCGGCGCCCGGCCCGCATTGCATGACCGAGAGCACGGACGGCGCGACGGCGAGGCGCGTGAGACACGCGCCTTCGAGGCCGAGGGCCGCGATCACGGCAACCGGCGCCCGCACGGCCGAAGGCCGAGCGAGCGCCGCGGGACCGTCAGCGAACATCCAGCCGGCCCGACAGCCGATAGGCCCTCTCGAGCATCGCGCGCGGCTCGAGGCTGACCAGCGGAAGCCCGTCGGCCGCCCGCTCGAACATCAAGCGCAGCGCCCGATTGCTCATCAGCGTGAGATTGGTGGTGACGACAGTGGCCTTCACCGTGCGGCGCGAGACCTTGACCTCCGCGCCGGAACGGAAGCCGGGGTTGCGGTGAATCTTGCGCAGCGTGAGGACGGCGAGACCGATCGCCCACAGACAGAAGCGGCGGATACCGACCTCGCGCTTCGGGATGAGGCACGTGTACTCGAGCGCGTTCCGAAGATGCGCGTGGGCCACGCCGAGCAGATGATTGAGGCCCTCGCGGAAGCTCGTGGACAGATGCGCTTCCTCGAGGCGCTCGAGGTTGAACGTATCGCTGCCGAATACGGAGCGCGGCAGCCAGCACGCGTCGGCGTGACGGTCGTCCCAGATGTCCTTCAGGATGTTCGTCATTTGCAAGCCTTGTCCGAACGACACGGCGAGCCGCATCAGACGCTCGCGGTGGCGCTCGAGATCCGGGCAATGCAGCAGGAACAGCTCCGTGAGCATCTCGCCGACGACGCCGGCGACGTAGTAGCAGTACTCCGTCATCTCCTCGAGATCGCCGAGACCGCGCAGGCTTCTGTTGCGCTGGAACTCGGGCATGCCCTCGCACATGACGCGCACGCAGCGCGTGAGCGCCGCACGCTCGGCGGGCATGAAGCTGTGCGTCACCCGGATCACGGCCGGTGTGTTCGCGACGAGATCCTTCTCGGCCGGCAGCGCCCGATCGGACAGCAGCGGCGCGAGCTCCGCGGCGAACGGCTCGACGGGCTCACGCCCTTCGACTACCGCGATGAAGCGCTCGTGGAAGCGGGACTTTTGCTCGTTGTCGAGACCGATGTCGTCCTCGACCGTATCGGCGATCCTGCAGAGCAGGTATGCGTTCGTGACGACCTCGGCAAGACGCTCGGGCAGGACCGGAATCGTCAACGCGAAGGTTCGCGAGACGCCCGGAAGGATCTTCGCCTGATACTCGAGATCGGAGGCATCGGCGCCGTTGCTTCGGCTCGATTCGACGTTCACGAATGCTTGCGCCACGCGCGGCATTTCAATGTTACGATGGCCCGCCATGATAGCACGAGGCCCGAAGCAGACGTTTGAGAACCGCGTCGAGCAATACAGACGCAGGGTCGAGGCTCGTCTCGAGCAGATCCTCGCCGTCGACGACGGCACGCCGGAAAGACTGCGTGCTGCAATGAAGTATTCGGTGCTCGGCTCCGGCAAGCGTATTCGGCCGCTGCTCGCCTATGCGAGCGGCGAGCTTTGCGGGCTCGACGACGCAGACGTGGACGCGATCGCGGCGGCCGTAGAGCTCGTGCACGCCTACTCGCTCGTTCATGACGACCTCCCGGCGATGGACGACGACGACCTGCGTCGAGGCAGGCCGACGACCCATCGCGCCTTCGACGAAGCGACCGCGATCCTCGCAGGCGACGGGCTCCAGGCCCTCGCGTTCCAGATCCTCTGCGGAGACGCCGCGCTCGCCGCCCGCCCCGAACGGCAGATCAAGATCATCGCGCAGCTCGCGGAGGCCGTCGGTCCGGCCGGTATGGTCGGCGGACAGGCGCTCGATCTCGATGCGGAAGGAAGGCGGGTGAACGAGCAGGCGCTCGAGGACATTCATCGCCGCAAGACCGGCCGGCTGATCCGCGCCTCCATCATGATGCCGAGCGAGCTCGCGGATCTCGACGATCGATCGCGCGCGCTGCTCGATCGCTTCGCCGGCGACATCGGTCTCCTCTTTCAGATTCGCGACGATCTGCTCGAGGTCGAGCAGGACACGCAGACGCTCGGCAAGAACGCGGCGAGCGACAGCGCGAACATGAAGTCCACCTACCCGTCCGTGCTCGGCATAGACGGCGCGCGGCAGCGCGCGGACGAGGTCCACCGCGGCGCGATGGACGCGCTGGCCTCGCTCGGCCCCGGCAGCGAAGGGCTGCGTTGGCTCAGCGAGTTCATCCTGAACCGCGCATATTAGATCGTCCCGCAAATACCTATACATCGTGCTTGCAGGGACGCTCGCGCACGCCACCCCAGCGCCCACTCCGTTTGCGCTGGGGACCCCGGCGCAGGGACGCGCGCGAGCGAGCCTACAGGGACGTATTCACGGCGGTCCCTGCAAGCACGATGTATAGGTACTTGCGGGACGCCACATTGAGGAATCACGCCGAGCAATCGATCAGCGCGACGATCGGCGCGTCGCCTAGGGCGCGACGGCCGTCGAGGAACGAGAGCTCCACCACGAAGGCATAGCCCGCGACGACCCCGTCCTGCCGCCGCACGAGCTCCGCGGCGGCGGCCGCGGTGCCGCCGGTAGCGAGCAGGTCGTCGACGATCAGGCAGCGGCCTCCCGGGCGCACGGCATCGGCATGCACCTCGAGGTGATCCACGCCGTACTCGAGCTCGTAACGCACGCTGACGGACTTCCTCGGCAGCTTCCCGCGCTTGCGCACGAGGTGCATCGGCAGCGCCATCCGCCGCGCGAGCGCGGCGCCGAAGATGAAGCCGCGCGACTCGATCGCGAGAATGCGCTCGGCGCCGAGCTCCGCCGCGCCTTCCGCGAGCCGCTCCGTGATCTCGCCGAACGCAAGCGGATTCTCCAGCAGCGGAGTGATGTCCTTGAAGACGATGCCGGGCTTCGGAAAATCCGGAACGTCGTGGATGAGTGTGCGAAGCTCTTCGGGTGTCATGCCTGCGTTACCGTTGCCGCCGTGAGGCGCGTAAGGGACAATGCCGCGCACGAATAGTAGCAAAGCCCGTTCCACCCGATGAATTTCTCCCGGAGCTGCGTTGCGGCCGCCGTTGCCGCGCTGAATGCAAGCGGCCGCGCGCTGCGCGGCATCGGCGTGGAAGCCCCCGCGCTCGACCAAGCCGCGCTCGTGCGGGCGGCGCGGCGCCGCGCGGAGTTGCACGATTTCGGTGCGTGGCCGTTCGATGCGCCGCTCGAGCGCCTGCTCGACGCGTACCGCCGCGAGGCGAGCCTCACGATGCTCGGGCGGATCACCGTTCGCGAAATGGTCGTGAGCCTGCTCGAGAACCTGCTCCACCTCGAAGCCGAGCGCGCGGCGCAGCCGGACGTCGAGCGGCGGCCCATCGCGCGCCCCGTCTTCATCATCGGTCTGCCGCGCACCGGCACGACGCTGCTGCACGGGCTGATGAGCCGAGACCCGGCGAACCGTGTGCCGCTGACATGGGAAACGATGTTCCCCGCGCGCAAGGACCGGCCGGACGTTCTTCGCCGCCGCACGGCCGCAAGGCTCGGGTGGGCGAATCGTCTCGCACCCGAGTTCAAGCGCATCCATCCGATCGCGCCCGATCTGCCGCAGGAGTGCATCGCGATTACCGCGAACGTCTTCATGAGCATTCAGTTCCACACGACCCACGACGTGCCGTCGTACGAGAACTGGCTCGAGCAGGATTCGCAGCGACTCGCCTATGACTTCCATTATCGTTTTCTGCAGCACCTCGATGCTCGGGCGCCGGGCCGGCGCTGGGTGCTGAAGGCCCCCGGGCATCTCTTCGCGCTTCAAGCGCTCCTCGAGCGATACCCGGACGCGAAGATCATCCAGACGCATCGCGACCCGCTTCGCGTGATGGCGTCGATGGCGAGCCATGCCACCGTCTTGCGGCGCGCGTTCAGCGACCGTGCAGAGCCGGCTCGAATCGCGGCCGACTGGGCGGATCGCTGGTCGCGCGCGCTCGACGGCTTTCTCGCCGTCCGCGATCGATCCGCGCCGGAGAAGTTTCTCGACGTGGCTTACGACGACGTCGAGCGGCGGCCCGCCGAGACGATCGAGCGGATTTACGACTTCCTCGGCTGGCCGTTCACGGAGGACGCACGCGCGGCGATGCAGACGTTCCTCGCGGCGAACCCGAAGAACAAGCACGGCGTGCACCGCTACTCGCTCGCCCAGTACGGGCTGGACCGCAAGACGGAGCTTGCGCGCTTCCGGCGCTATACCGAGCGCTTCGACATCCCCGTGCAGCCCGAGGGCGCCTGAGCCGGATCCGCGCGGCCTACCCCGCTGTCGGGCCCGCGCGCCCTATCCCACCGCCGGCTGCTCGGGCATCACCACCCGCATTGACGGCCGGCGTTCCGCTCCTCGAGGTAGGCCATCAGCGGCTCGAAGTAGGCGATGATCGCCGAGCCGTCCATCTCGCGCGTGCCGGTGAACCGCTCGAGCGCGTCCTGCCAGGGCACCGACTTGCCGAGCTCGAGCATCGCTCGGAGCCGCCGCCCGACTTCCTCGTTGCCGTAGATCGAGCAGCGGTGCAGCGGCCCCTCCCATCCGGCCATCTCGCACGCCGCCTGATGGAACTGGAACTGCAGAATGAACGCGAGGAAGTAGCGCAGGTACGGGACGTTCGCGGGAATGTGGTACTTCGCTCCGGGATCGAACGCCTCCGGCGGCCGCTCGCCCGGTGGCCGCACGCCCTGATAGCGCTCACGCATCGCCCACCACGCGTCGTTGTAGTCCTCGGGGCCCACCTCGCCCCGCAGCACGGCCCAGCGCCACTGATCGACGAGCATGCCGAAGGGCAGGAACGCGATCTTGTCGAGCGCCTGCTGCATCAGCAGGCCGAGGTCGGCGGAAACGCCGGGAACCTCGTCGATGAGGCCGATCTGGCGCAAGTATTCGGGCGTGATCGACAGCGCGATGAAGTCGCCTAGAGCCTCGTGGAAGCCGTCGTGCGCGCCTTCCCGGAACAGAAAGTCCTGATCGCTGTAGGCCCGTTGATAGAAGTTGTGGCCGAGCTCGTGATGCACGGTCTGAAAATCCTCGGCGTTGATCTCCGTGCACATCTTGATCCGCAGATCGTTCATCGCGTCGACGTCCCACGCGGAAGCGTGGCAAACGACGTCGCGGTCCTGCGGCTGCACGAACAGCGAGCGTTCCCAGAACGTCTCCGGCAGCGGCTCGAAGCCGAGCGACGTGAAGAATGCCTCGCCCGTCTCGATCATCCGGCGCGGCGTGTAGCCCTTCTCGCGCAGCAGGCTCGTGAGGTCGATGCCCGAGTCGGCGCCTTCGGGGGCGACGAGGTCGTAGATGTTCGACCACTGCTGCGCCCACATGTTGCCGAGCAGGTCGGCGCGGATCGGCCCTTCGTCGGGCTGCACCTCGTCGCCGTAATGCTCGTTGAGCCGCGCGCGCACCTCGCAGTGAAGCTGCTCGTAGAGCGGCTCGACCTGGCTCCAGAGCCGGTTCACCTCCGCCTCCATCTCCTCCGGCTCCAAGCCGTACGTCGACAGCCACATCTCGGCGAGATTCTCGAAGCCGAGCTCGCGTGCGCCCTCGTTCGCGATCTCCACCATGCGCGCATAGCGCTCGGCCATAGGCGGCGAGACCGTTCGCCACCCGGTCCACACCTCGGCGAGCTCCTGCGGATCGCGCGACGTGTCGATGATGCGCTCGAGCGCCGGCAAGTCGAGCTCCTCGCCCCTATACTCGTACGTGCCCGTCGAATACGTGGACTCGAGCCAGGTCGTGATGTCCGCGAGCTCTTGCGCCGCGCCCTCGCGCGACGGCGCCGGCAGCGTGATACCCGTGCGCAGAATGTTCATCTTGCGCTCGAGCGTCTCGGGCAGCTCGAGCCCCTCGAAGCGCTTCGTGCCGTTCGCGAGCCGCACCGCGAGCTCGGTGCTCTCGGCGCCCGCGCGCGCGGCGAGCCAGTTCGTGTCGAAGGTGATGAAGTTCGCCTGCACCCAGAACGTGCGCCCGACGAACTCGGCGTTCTCTTCGAGCTCGGCCTCGGCCGCCTCGATGAACGCTCGCGCGTCCTCCACGGAGACGTTCGAAGCCGCCACGCCGGCCGCGGCGGTACCCTCCGACGGGCTCGACGAGGACGGCGGCTGCGCGGGCGCCTCGCCCGTGCAGCCGTTGAGCGCGAGCGCGACGGCGGCGGCGAGCAGGCTCGGACGAACGTTCATGTGTCCCCTCCTTCTGCAGCGGAGCCGGAAGACGGAGGCCTTCGGACGGCTCCGTTTTAGTGTGGCGTCCCGCAAATACCTATGCATGCTGCTCGACGGGACGCTCCGCGTACGCCACCCCAGCGCTCACTGTGTTCGCGCCGGGGCCCCGGGCAGGGGCGTCGCGGAGCGAGCCTACAGGGAGGCATTTACGGCGTTCCCGGCAAGCATCATGTATAGGTATTTGCGGGACACGATACGCTCTACTGTAGCACCGGCTGCTCGGACCGCGGGCCGGCGCACGGCGGCGGCAACGGGACGGCCCTGAGGCGCGCGACCCGCACGAGCGCGGGCGGATGCGAGTCGTAGAACGCGGAGTACCAGCGATCCGGCAGGAGATTCGACGCGTTGTCGCGGCAGATCTTGAGCAGCGCTCCGGCGAGATCCCGCGCGTTCGCGTGGCGCACCGCGAAATCGTCGGCCTGAAGCTCGTGACGCCGCGACCACCACGCGGCGAGGGGCGTCGCAAAGAACGTGAACGCGGGCATCGCGATCGAGAACAGCAGGAGCGCGGCGTGCGCGGAAGGCGAAGGGACGCCGAGCGCCGCATAGAAGCTCGGATGGCGCGCGAGCCACGCGAGCAGCGCGAGGCTTCCGAGCGCAAGCGCGGCGGACACGACGAGGCGCTGGCGAACGTGATGCAAACGAAAGTGACCGAGCTCGTGAGCGAGCACGGCCTCGATTTCCGCCGGCCCGAGCTTCGCGAGAAGCGTATCGAAAAACACGACTCGCTTGCTCCGTCCGATGCCGGTGAAATAAGCATTCGAGTGGGCCGACCGGCGCGAGCCGTCCATCACGAACACGCCGCCGGAAGTGAAGCCGCATCGCTCGAGCAGCGACGTGAGACGCTTCTCGAGCGCCGTGTCGGCGAGCGGCGTGAAGCGATTGAACCAGGGCGCGACGAACCGCGGCCAGGCCCAGGTCGTTCCGAGCATCACGGCGAGCCAGCCGACCCAAGCGAACAGCCACCACGCGGGCCCGGCACGCTCCATCAGCAGAATCGCGCCGGCGGCGAGCGGCCCGACGATCGCGACGGCGAGCACGGTGCGCTTCGCGAGATCCGCCGCGAACAGCCGCGGCGGCGTGCGATTGAAGCCGAAGCGCGCCTCGAGGCCGAACGTGCGCCAGACGGAGAACGGCAGCTGCACGAGCCGGAACACGGCGAGCACGGTCAGCACGACACCGACGCCGAGCCACGGCTGCGCAAGCCCGGTGCTTCGCCAGAGCGCATCCGCGGCGGCCACGCCGCCGCCGAACGTGAGCACGAGCGCGAGTACCGCGCCCGCCACGGCGCCGACGCGGGCGATGCGCATGCGGGCGACCGCATAATCGGCCGCGGCCTCGTGATCGGCGACGGCGATCTCGTGCGCGAAGAGCCGCGGCACCTTCGAGCGACGCGCCCGCACGGCCGCGATCTGGCGCGACGCGAGCCACAGCCGCACGCCTACCCTCGACAACACGGCGATCAGGAAAGCCGCGCCGATCCAATGCATGACCTCGACTCCTCCGTCCTCGGCGTCGCTCGCGTTCGAGCCGGATCAAGATACCCCGACGGCGCTCGCGCGGCCATCTCGGGACGCGCTCGGCGGCTCCCTCGATGCCCGTCGCTCGTTGCAATAGAATCGCGGCACACGTAAAGGGGAGCGACGCCCGATGAGGGCCTACTCGACGCGCGAAGTGGCAGAGCTGCTCGGCATGGCTCCGGAGAGGATTCGCGCGCTCGCCCGCACGGTGTTCGTGAACCCCGATCGCGACGCTCGCGGGCGCCTCCGGTTCTCGTTCCAGGACATCGTGCTGCTGCGCACGGCGCAAGGCCTGCTGAAGAACGGCAGCCGGCGGCGCGTGTGGCGCGCGATGCGCACGCTCGGGCGGCAGCTTCGCGGACGGCCGCTGTCGTCGATCCGAATGCGCATCGAGGGCCGCGACGTGCTCGTCTCGGCCGGCAACACCACGTGGAATCCCGAGTCCGGCCAGACGCTGTTCGACTTCTCCGCCGACACCCGGGCCGATCGCGTGTCGCTCGCGGAGCGGCGATCGGCGGCCATCGCGTCGCGCCTCGCCAAGTCCGCGGACGACTGGTTCGAGCTCGGAATCGCGCTCGAGAGCGTCGGCGCCACGC
This sequence comes from Gammaproteobacteria bacterium, assembly GCA_036381015.1. Taxonomy (NCBI): domain Bacteria; kingdom Pseudomonadati; phylum Pseudomonadota; class Gammaproteobacteria; species Gammaproteobacteria bacterium. The sequence continues at coordinate 46,225 of DASVDR010000041.1, read as the reverse complement.
TCGACGCCGAGGCCGCCTATCGCAACGCCTTTCGCGTCGACAAGATGCACGTCGACTCGCGGATCAACCTCGGGCGGATGCGCCATGCCGCCCAGGCGCTCCAGGAAGCGGAGTCGCTCTACCGGCAGGCCATTGGAATCTGCCCCGGCCACGGCGTCGCTCACTTCAATCTCGGCGTCGTGCTCGAGGATCGCGGAGAGGTCGACGAGGCGATGGCGATGTATCGGCGCGCGCTCGAGTGCGAGCCGCCGGTTCCGGAAGCGCACTTCAACCTCGCCCGCCTCTATGAGCAACGCGGCGACGAGCGCGCCGCGATCCGCCATCTCGCGTCCTTCAAGCGCCTGAAGGATCGCTCGAGCTGACGAGCTCGCGATAGAGCGCGAGCGTTTGCGCCGCCGTACGCTCGACCGTGAAAGCGGTCGCGATGCGACGGCGGGCGTTGCGGCCGAGGTCGCGGCATGCGTCGCGGTCCACGTAGAGCCTCAGGATCGCGGCGGCGAGCGCCCGCGCGTCCCCGGCCGGGACGATGAGCCCGGAGCGCTCGTGCTCCACGAGCTCGGGGCTTCCACCGGCATCCGTCACGATCGGCGTCGTCTCGTACGCCATCGATTCGATGACCGATCTCGGCAACCCCTCGCGGCGCAGGCTCGGAAGCACGGTCACATCGCTCGCAGCCATGATCTGCGGTGCATCCTCGCGGAAGCCGAGCACATGGAAGCGGTCCCGGTACGGCGACCGGCGAATCAGGCGCGTGATCTCTGCCGACGCCGTGCCGACGCCGACGAGCAGCACGTGAATCGGCAGCCCGGCCGGCAAGTGGTCGCAGGCCCGTATCAGCACCGGAATCCCCTTCCGCGGCCGCACGTTCGCGACGCAGGTCACGACGAACGCACCGCGCGGCACGCCGAGCACCGCGAGGTCGAGCGGCGCGTCTCGATACCACGAGAGGTCGTGCCCCTTGTGAATCGTGACGACCTTCTCCGGCGGCAGCTTGAACGGCGGCACGCCGAGCTCGAGAAAGCTGCGACGCACGGCTTCCGCGACGCAGACGATGCGGTCGACGCGCGGATTGAGGAAGCTCATCCAATCGAGCGGATTGAGCATGCTGACGTTGCCGACGATGCCGCGGTACAGCACGATCTTCACCGGCCGCCCTTTCGCCGCAGCGAGCCCGTTGAAGATCGGGCGCTTTCTCATCAAATGCAGGATGCTCGGCCGGAAGTCGTCGAGGTGCCAGCGAATCGCTTCGATGCCGGAGCGGTCGCGCTTGCCGAGCAGCATGAGCGGGACGAACGGGACGCCCTCCCGCTCGAGCCACTCCGCATACGGGGAATCGCTCCAGCCGAGCACCTTGACCCGCACGCCGGCGCGGTGGAGCGCGATGAAGAGGGCCGTCTCCGGCCGATCGCCCCGGTCGGTGACGACCAGGGCGGAAAGGTCCCTCACGTGAGCCGCTCCCCCCCGTCGCCGCTCGGGCTTTTGGCGACGAATACGCCCCTTGCGGGAAGCTTTCGAGCGGCGCGCGCCGGCTTCGGGGCATCGCCCGGGGACGGTTGGGGATCGCGGCTGGACGAGCTATGCTTGAGTGAAAGCATGGTACCGACGGCTGCGGATGCCGCCGCATCCTAGACGGGTCTGACCGAAAACCGCAAGCAGCCGAGGAACGCCGCCGCCCCGCATTGAAGTGCTCTCGGTCCGGCCAGTCAGGCGAGAGCGCGGCGGCGTAGACACCCGAGGGGAGAGCGCTGACGATGGATCCTTACGCCGACATTCGCGAAATTCTGTTAGCCAAGCAAAGGGAACTGTCCGTGCGCCTCGAGAATTTGAAGCAGAATTTGCGCAGCGCTCGCAGCGCGGATTCGCAGGAGCAGGCGCAGGAGCTCGAGAATGCGGAGGTCGTGGACGCGCTCGGCAACGAGACGCGCATCGAGCTGAACAAGATCGCGAAGGCGCTCGATCAGATCAAGAACGATACGTACGGCATCTGCGTGGATTGCGGGCAGGACATTCCGATGGCGAGGCTCAAGGTGCACCCGTTCGCCGACCGCTGCATCCGCTGCGCCACGGCCGCGGAAGAATCGCGGGGGAGACGCTGATCGCCGAAAAAGGGCCTGCCATCCCCAGGCTTCTCGCTTCCCCGCTTCCGGCCCCCGCTCACGCCGACATCGGAAACACGGATCCGATCCCTTCGTCGGCGCCGGGTGCGGTCGACCAGCGCTCGAGCAGCTCGCGGCGCTCCCGTTCGTAGCGCTCCACCGCGCGCTCCTTCACCGGCCCGAAGCCGCGCACGCCGTCGGGAAGCTTCGCGAGCGCAACGGCGAGGTCGAATCGTTCGTCGTCGAGCTCGGCCTCGACCCGGTCGAGAAAGCGCTCGTAGTCCGCGATCAGCCGGCGCTCCATCCGCCGCTCCTTCGAGTAGCCGAACACGTCGAGCTTCGTGCCGCGCACCCTCCTCAGCCGAGCGAGCAGCCTCATCGGCCCGAGCACCCACTCGCCGACCTCGTACTTCCGCGGGCGCCCGGAATCGGGATCGATCCGCGCAATCAGCGGCGGCGACAGCTGAAAGCGCAGCTTGAAGTCGCCGCCGAAGTGCTGCCTGAGGCTCTCGAGGAAACCGGTTTCCGTATGGAGGCGGGCGACCTCGTACTCGTCCTTGTAAGCGAGCAGCTTGAAATAGTTGCGCGCCACGGCGGCCGTCAGCGCCGAGCCGCCGGGTCGCACCCGCTGCTCGCTGCGCCGAATGCGCTCGATCCGGTCGCGGTAGCGCGCGGCGTACGCGCGGTCCTGGTACTGCTCGAGAAAGGCCTCGCGCCGCTCGATCGCTTCGTGCAAAGAGCGGCTGGCCGGCACGGGCTTCCGCCGGCCGCCGGCCGCGAGCGTCTCGACGGCCGCGGGGTCGTGCGCCGTGAACCGGCCCCAATCGAACGCGAGCTTGTTCTGCGCGACGTTCACGCCGAAGAGCTCGAGCGCGCGGTAGAGGGCGGCGCCGCTCACCGGAAGCTTGCCGCGCTGGAACGCGAAGCCGAGGAGGAACACGTTCGCGGCGACGCTGTCGCCGAGGAGCGCTACGGCGAGACGCGTGGCGTCGAGCGTCGCGAGATCGCCCGGCCGGCAGCGCTGCCCGAGCGCGTGGAGCAGGCGTTGATCGTCCACCCGGAAGTCCGGATCGCGGACGAATTCCGGGGGCATCTCGTGGTGCGTATTGACGATCACGGCGGAGCGTTCGGTCGAGAGCGACGCCAACGCCTCCTCGCCCCCGGAGACGACGAGATCCGCGCCGAGCAGCAGATCCACCCGGCCGCGCGGAATACGCGGCGTGTGCAGACGCTCGCGCGAGCCCGCGATCCGCACGTGCGACAGCACCGCGCCGAAGCGCTGCGCGAGACCGGTCTGATCGAGCTGCCGGACGGCCTTGCCTTCGAGATGTGCGGCAAGGCCGATCAGCCCGCTCGCGGTGACGATGCCCATGCCGCCGACGCCCGCGAGCAGGATGTTGTAGCTGTCGGCGATCTCGGCCGCGGCCGGCTCGGGCAGGCTCGGCACGGCTTCCGCCGCGAGCGGCACCGGCGGATTCCGGTGCGCGCCGTCGAGGATCACGAAGCTCGGGCAGAAGCCCCGGAGGCAGCTGAAATCCTGGTTGCACGACGACTGATTGATGCGGCGCTTACGGCCGAACTCCGTGTCGAGCGGAACGACCGACAGGCAGTTCGACAACGTATTGCAGTCCCCGCAGCCTTCGCACACGAGCTCGTTGATCGCGACGCGCCGCGTCGGCGTCGGGACCTGCGCGCGCTTGCGCTTGCGGTGCAGCTCGGCCGCGCAGGGCTGATCGTAGATCAGCGCGGACACGCCGCGGCACTCGCGCAGCTCGAGCTGCACGCGGTCGAGCCGGCTCCGAGGCTGGACGCGGACGCCGGCCGGAAGGTCGGCGCGGCCCGCGTGCTTCGCCGGATCGTCGGTGACGACGACGATCGGATCGACGCCTTCGGCCGCGAGCTGCGCGGCGATGCTCGCGACCGTCGGCCGGCCCTCGATCGGCTGGCCGCCGGTCATCGCGACCGCATCGTTGAACAGGATCTTGTAAGTGATGTTGACTCCCGCCGCGACCGCCGCGCGGATCGCGAGGCTGCCGGAGTGGGCGTACGTCCCGTCGCCCAGATTCTGAAACACGTGCCGCGTGTCGGTGAAAGGCGCCTGCCCGATCCACGTCGCGCCTTCGCCTCCCATCTGCGTGAACGTCGCGGTGCTGCGATCCATCCACGCCGCCATGTAATGGCAGCCGATGCCGCCGATCGCGCGGCTGCCGTCCGGCACGACGGTGGACGTGTTGTGCGGGCAGCCGGAGCAGAAATGCGGCAGCCGCGCCTCGGACGCGAGCGCCTCCGCCGAGCGCACGTGCTCGTCGTGCGCACGGATGTGCTCCTCGAGCAGGGGCACCGGCCCGAAGCGGCGCAGCCGCTCGACCAGCACCCGGGCGATCAGCGCGGGCCGGAGATCGCCGGAGGACGGCAGCAGCGGAGCGCCCCGCTCGTCGTGCTTGCCGATCACGAGCGGCCGCGATGCCGCGGGCCGATGATAAAGGTGCTCCTTGATCTGGGTCTCGACGAGCGCGCGCTTCTCTTCGACGACCAGAATCTGCTCGAGCCCGTCGGCGAACTCGAGGACGGCCTCCGGCTCGAGCGGCCACGTCATGCCGATCTTCAGCAGGCGGATGCCGAGATCCGCGGCGCGGGCGCGGTCGATGCCGAGATCCTCGAGCGCCTGAAGCGTGTCGAGATGCGCCTTGCCGGCAGTGACGATCCCGAGACGCGCGTGCGGCGCGTCGAGGATGATCCGGTCGAGACGATTGGCCCGCGCGAATGCGCGCGCCGCGGGCAGCTTGTACCGCTCGAGCCTGCGCTCTTGCTCGGTCGGGGGATCGGGCCAGCGAATATTCAGCCCGCCCGGCGGGATCTCGAAGTCCGGACGGACGATCGAGAGCGGCGGGTCGAGCCGCACGACCTCGGTCGCGTCGGCGGTCTCCTGCGTGAGCTTCAAGCCGACCCAGCATCCGCTGAACCGGGACAACGCGTAGCCGAGCAGCCCGAGCTCGACGATCTCCTCGACGTCGGCGGGGCTCAGCACGGGAATCATCGCGTCGACGAACGCGAGCTCGCTTTGATGCGGCAACGACGACGATTTGCAGGTGTGATCGTCGCCCGCGACGACGAGCACGCCGCCGTGAGCCGAGCTGCCGGCGGCGTTGCCGTGCTTCAGCGCGTCGCCGGACCGATCGACGCCCGGGCCCTTGCCGTACCAGAGCCCGAACACGCCCTGGTGGCGGGCTCCGGGAAACAGATTCGCCTGTTGCGAGCCCCAGATCGACGTCGCGGCGAGATCCTCGTTCAGGCCCGGCTGGAAGCGAATCTGCGCCGCGTCGAGAAAGCGCTTCGCCCGCCAGAGCTCCCGGTCGAGCCCGCCGAGCGGCGAGCCGCGATAGCCGGAGACGAAGCCCGCCGTGTCGAGATTCTCGCGCCGGTCGCGGTAACGCTGGCCGAGCAGCAGCCGGACGATCGCCTGCAAACCCGTGATCAGCGCGACGCCGGCTTCGGGGTCGTAACGTTCGTCCAGATCCTCGATTCGGCGCAGCGGCATCGGCCGCTATTATGGTCGATTCTCGCCGCCACGCACGAACGGATTCGCGGCACCGCTTTTGATGCTAAGGTACGCGCCGAGCGCCGCGCCCGATATTCGCAATGAACCGCAGCCCTGCTCCGCTCGTCGACCTCGACGGCGTCGACGTCGACATCGACGGCACGCCGATCCTGCGCTCGGTCGACTTTCGGCTCGAGCCCGGCCGGCATTGGGGCGTCGTCGGCGCGAACGGCAGCGGCAAGAGCACCTTCCTCGCGCTGATCGCCGGTCTTCGATGGCCGGCCCCGGGGCGCGGCACGCGCACCTACGATTTCGGCCGGGGGCCTGCGCGCGACGCAATCGACGCGCGGCGCGAGATCACCCTCGTCGGACACGAGCTCCAGGACCGGTATACGCGGCTCGAGTGGAACTTTCCCGCCGAGGACGTCGTGCTGTCCGGCGTCTTCCGGACGGACGTGCCGCGAATGGAGCCGACGCCCGCGCAGACCGCGCGCGTCCGCGCGCTCCTCGACGAGCTCGCGCTGTCGCACCTCGCGGACCGGCCGTTTCTCGAGCTGTCGCGTGGCGAGCAGCGCCGCGTCTTGATCGCGCGAAGCCTCGCGTTCCGGCCCCGCGTGCTGCTTCTCGACGAGCCGGCGAGCGGTCTCGACGCGAGCGCACGCGCGGCGCTCGACGCGATGCTCGCGCGCGTCGCCGAGCACGTGCAGCTCGTGATCGCGGCGCATGCGGCGGAGGATCTGCCGGACGTCGTGACGCACGTCCTGGTGCTCGAGCACGGGCGCATCGCCGCGTCGGGTCCCCGCGAGCGGCCGGCGCCCGCCGCAGCCGCGCGGGCCGCGGGCGGTCCCGCTCCACGGCCGGCGCGAGTCGATGCGGCCGCCGGGCGCACCGCGCACGGATCGGGGGGCGCGACGGCCGGGCCCGCGGGCGCGGCACGCGCGCCGAGCCCGGGCGCTCCGCCGCTGATCGACGTGCGCGGCGCCGACGTCTGGCTCGGCGCGCGCCGCGTCCTGCACGGTATCGACTGGCAGCTCCGCGACGGCGAGCACTGGCTCGTGAAGGGACCGAACGGCGCCGGCAAGAGCAGCTTTCTGCGCCTACTGCACGGCCAGCATCGGCCCGCGCGCGGCGGAACGATCCGCTGGCCCGGTCTCGGCGACCCCGCGAGCGTCTGGACGCTCCGCCGCCGCGTCGCGTGGGTCTCGCCCGAGCTTCAGGCCGGCTATCGCTACCGTGCGACCGTGCGCGATGCCGTCGGCTCGGGATTCGACTCGAGCCTGGGCCTCGTCAGGCGCCTTCGGCCGGACGAGCGCGAGCGGGTCGAAGTCCTTCTCGGGCGGTTCGATCTCACGGCGCTCGCGGATCGGCTGTTGACCGAGCTCTCGTACGGGCAGTTCCGGCGCGTGCTGCTCGCGCGCGCCCTCGTGCATCGCCCTCGGGTGCTGCTGCTCGACGAGCCCTGGGAAGGCCTCGACCGGACCACGGCGGCCCTGCTCGCCGAGCGGCTGGACGAATGCGCGGCCGAAGGCACGCAGCTCGTTTGCGCCTCGCACCTCGCGATCGACGGCGCGCGGTACACGCACGCGCTCGCGCTCGAGGAAGGGGTCGTCGTTGCGGCGGGGCCCGCCCGGTCGTTCGGCGGCCGGCCGGTTATTCCCCGTGCCGATGCAAGCGCTTGACCTCGCGGAAGTTCATCCAATGCGCGGAGGCGAGCGCGAGGCTCGCCGCGACGCTCGCGCCGGCCTCGGCCAGCAGCGGCCAAACGCCGTGCGCGTAGATCGAGACCGCGGCGAGCGCGATGACGGCCGCGGCGCCGAGCGCGACGATGCGGCGCCGGCGGTGGACGCGCCAGCCGAGCACGAAGCCGAGCGCGCTCGTCGGGACGACGACCCACAGCATCAGCGCGTGGAAATGGCCGCCGCCGAAACCGAACGCGGCGATCGGCAGCACGGCGACGATCAGCGGCACGGCGAGGCAGTGGACGATGCAGATCGTCGACAGCGCGATCGCAATCCGGTCGAAATGCCTGGACCAGCTCATCGGGGCGGGGTCGTGATATCGGGTCAACGGAAGCGACTCGCAGTGCGGGGCGGCGAGCATATCACTATTTGGCGCCGCGGCCCCCAACCGTGACGGACCGACCCCGTTCGGCGGCGGAGGGCCGGAAGGGCTGATAAGCTATCCGCCGGTAGGACGTCGTCTCGGTATCGCATGGACCTCCAAGGCAAGACCGTTCTGATCACCGGCGCGGCGCGCGGGCTCGGCGCCGCGATGGCCAAGGCGCTCGCGGCGCGAGGTGCCGATCTCGCGCTCGTCGACCTCGACGCGGCCACGGTCGAGCCGACGCGCGCCGCCTGCGCGGAAGCGGGCGTCGCCGCCCGCGCCTACGCCGCGAATGTCGCCGACGAGAGCGACGTCGTCCGCGTCTACGAGCGCGTGGTCGAGGATTTCGAGCGCCTCGACGCGTCGATCGCGAACGCCGGCATCCTGCGCGACGGTCTGCTCGTGAAGGCGAAGGAAGGCAAGCCGATCGAGAAGCTCGCGCTCGCCGACTGGCAGGCCGTCATCGACGTGAACCTCACCGGCGTGTTCCTGTGCGGGCGGGAAGCCGCGGCCCACATGGCGCGGCTCGGCCGCGGCGGATGCATCCTCAACATCTCGAGCCTTTCGCGCGCAGGAAATTTCGGCCAAAGCAACTACTCGGCCGCGAAGGCGGGCGTCGCCGCGCTGACGGTCGTGTGGGCGAAGGAGCTCGCGCGTCACGGCGTTCGCGTGAACGCGATCGCGCCCGGCTTCATCGAGACCGAGATGGTGGCCGCCATGCGCCCCGAGATTCTCGCGAAACTGACCGCCGGCATTCCCGTGGGCCGGCTTGGGCGCCCCGAGGAGATTGCGCACACCGCCGTATATCTGCTCGAGAACGACTATGTGAACGGGCGTGTGGTCGAGGTCGACGGCGGGCAGCGCATCTGACCGCGGCGGCGCACGCCGTTCCCGCGTCCGGCCCGGTTGCACGCACCGAACGCGTTGCCGCCGGGTCCGAGCGGCCGGGGCGCGCCAATGCGCCGGACCGAGCGATGTCCGACCGCGCCGCGCGTGAGACCTGCCTCGTGCTGATGCTGAAGGCGCCCGCGCGGTCGAAGCGCCGCCTCGCGGCCGAGATCGGCCGTTCGGCGGCCGCGGAGGCGGCCGCGAAGCTCGCGGCTTGCGCGCTCGAGGATCTCGCGTCGTGGCCGGGGCCGACCTGCGTGGCACCGGCCGCCGCGGCCGATCTCGACTGGCTCGCCGAAAGGAGCGCCGCCGAGCACACGGTAGTGCTCCAATCACGGGGCAATCTAGGGGTGCGGATAAATCGGTTGAACCGGACGCTGCACGCGCGCGGACTTACCCGGCAGATTTTCATCGGGATCGATTGCCCCGAGATCGACTGCGCCTACCTGCGTCGCGCCGCGGCGCTTCTCGGCGAGCGGGATGCGGTGCTCGGTCCAGCCGACGACGGCGGCGTGGTTCTGATGGGCGCGCGTCGCCCATGGCCCCCGCTCCGGAATCTCGAATGGAGCACGCCTCGGCTCGGCGCGCAGCTTCGCGCCGCGTGCGAGGCCGCAGGGTTCGGCGTTGCGGCGTTGGACCCGCGGGCCGATATTGATACTTTCACCGACCTCATCGGGCTCGGCGCGAGGCTCGGGACCGATCGGCGTCCGGCACGCGAGGCGCTCGCCGCATGGCTCGCGTCGCTCGCCGCCACGCGGGACGGAAGATGACGACACGCCTGAAGCCGCTCGTTCTCGTCGTGCTGCTGTGCGCGCTGATCGCCGCGGCGCTCCTCTTTCCGCTCGGCGAATGGGCGGTGCTCGGCGCGGCATGGATCGACAGCCATCCCCGCGTCGCGTGGATCGCGTTCATCGCCGCGTATGTCGCGGCCGCCGTGCTCGTCGTGCCCGGGTCGATCCTGACGCTCGCGGCCGGCTTTCTGTTCGGCCTGCCGGTCGGCGTCGCGCTCGTCTCCGCGGGAAGCGTGCTCGGCGCGGCGGCCGCGTTTCTCGTCGGACGGTTCCTGGCGCGCGATTGGGTCGCCCGCCGCATCGCCGGGATGCCCCGCTTCCGGGCGCTCGACTCGGCCACGCGCCACGAGGGCTTCGTGATCGTGCTTCTCGCGAGACTGTCGCCGCTCTTCCCGTTCAATCTGCTGAACTACGGGCTCGGCCTCACGGCTGTGCGCTTCCGCGACTACGTGCTCGCGTCGTGGGCGGGCATGCTCCCGGCCACCGTCGTCTACGTCTACATCGGCACGCTCGCGAAGGATCTGACCCAGATCACGACCGGCCGCATCGAAGGCGGCCCCGCCGGCACGGCGCTGCTCGTCGCGGGATTCGTCGCCACCATCGTGCTGACCGTTCTCGTCACACGCAAGGCGAACCGGACGCTCGCCGCGCACCTCGAGCGGGAGGCGGGCGATGCCTGATCTCGTCGGCCGAACCGATGCCGCGCTCTACCCCGGCAGCGAGCACGACGCCGAATGGCGCCGTCTCGTGATTCCGGCCGAATACCGCGCGCCCGAGCCCCGCGAACGTTACCACCTCGTCGTCATCGGCGCCGGACCGGCCGGGCTCGTGACCGCGATCGCCGCAGCCGGCCTCGGCGCGAACGTCGCGCTCGTCGAGCGGCACGCGCTCGGAGGCGACTGCCTGAACGCCGGGTGCGTGCCGTCCAAGGCGCTGCTCGAGTTCACCCGCGGCGGCGTCGACGCCGACGACTTCGACGACGCGTTCCAGTGGCTGCGCCAGGTGCGGGCATCGATCGCCGCCCACGACTCCGTGCGCCGCTACACCGAGGCCGGCGTGCACGTGTTCCTCGGCGCCGCGAAGTTCCTCGATCAGGACGCGGTGCAGGTCGGCACGGCACGCCTCGCGACGCGCCGCACCGTCATCGCCACCGGATCCCATCCGGTGCTGCCGCCGATCCCGGGGCTCGCGGAGAGCCGGCCGCTCACCAACGAGACGCTGTTCGACCTGAAGCGCCGTCCGCGGCGCCTCGGGATCATCGGCGGCGGGCCGATCGGCTGCGAGATCGGTCAGGCCTTCGCGAACATGGACGTCGAGGTCGTGCTGATCGAGCGCGAGCCCCGCGTGCTGCCGAAGGAGGCCCCGGACGCGAGTGCGGCCGTCGCACGCGCGCTCGAGAACGCGGGCGTCGCGCTGCGGCTCGGCGTCGAGGTGCGCGAGGTCGCGCGGCGCGGAGCGACGATCTCGGTGCGGCTCGCGCGCGAGGGCGGCCGGCCGGAAGAGATCGTCGTGGACGAGCTGCTCGTCGCGGCAGGCCGCCGCGCGACGACGGACGAGCTCAATCTCGCGGCCGTCGGCGTGGAGATGGACGCTGCCGGCAGCATCGTCGTCGACCGCTACCTCCGCACGACGAACTCGCGCATCTACGCGGCCGGCGACGTCTGCTCGCCGAGCACGCAGCTCACGCACGCCGCAGACGCGCACGCGCGCATCGTCGTGCAGAACGCGCTGTTCGCGCCGTCGGCGACCACGGACGGGCTCGTGATCCCGCGTTGCACCTATACCGACCCGGAGGTCGCACAGATCGGACGGCTGCAGCACGAGCTCGAGCGCGACGGCATTGCATTCGACGTCTATCGGGTCGAGTTCGGAGAGGTCGATCGCGGCCGGATGCAGAACGACGAGGACGGGTTCGCCGAGGTCCTGACCGCGGCGGGCAGCGACCGAATACTCGGCGCGACGATCGTCGGCCGCGACGCCGGCGAGCAGATCGCGCCGCTCTCGATCGCGATGACCGTCGGCCTCGGCCTCGGCGGCCTCGGCAAGGCGGTCCTCCCCTATCCGACGCGCGCCGAGTACCTGCGCAAGCTCGCGGACGCGTACGGCCGCACGCGGCTGACGCCGCCGGTGCGACGCCTGATGCGCGCATGGCTGCGGTGGCGGGCGTGACATGGACGCGGTTCGCGCCGGCGAGGCGGCGGCGGGCAGCGGGCGCGCGGATTCGGCCGCGGTGCCGAAAGATCTCAGCGTCGCGGTCGTGATTCCGGTGCTCGGCGACGGCGACGCGGTCGAACGGCTGCTGAATGCGATGGCGGGATGGACCGTGCCCCCGGCCGAGATCGTCGTCGCGTCCGGCGCGCCGGACGCCGCGCTCGCCCGCCTTTGCCGCGAGCGCGGCTGCCGTTATGTCGAAGCGCCGGCGAATCGCGGCGCTCAGCTCGATCTCGGCGCCCGGGCGAGCACGGCACCCGTGCTGTGGTTCCTGCACGCGGACGCGGCGGTCCCGCCCGACGCGCTCGCGGTGCTCGCGCGCGCGATCGCCCGCGGTTTCGAGAGCGGGTGCTTCCGGTTCGCGTTCCAGGGCGAGCCGACGTGGTACAAGCGCCTGATCGCGTGGCTCGTCGGCGCCCGGGTCAAGGCCGGAGGAACGCCGTACGGCGATCAGGCACTTTTCGCGACGCGGGCGGCGTACGACGCGTGCGGCGGCTTCCCGCATCAGCCCCTGTTCGAGGAGGTGAGGCTCGTGAAGCGCCTGCGGCGGCGCGGAACGTTCCGCGTGCTGCCGGCGTCCGTCGGCGTGTCGACGCGCCGCTGGGAGCGCGATGGCTGGGCGCGCCGCACGCTCGAGAACCGCTGGCTCGCGCTGCGCTACGCGCTCGGGACGCCGCCGGAACGTTTGGCCGCCGCATACGGTCCACTGAACGAGACGCGGGAGCCGAAGCGGAGAGACGCGTAAGATGCCGGACATGCGAGAAGCCCTACCGACGCCCGGAGCCGACCGGACGCCTTCGTCGAGGGTCGGTCCGTGAACGCGCGCCTCGATCCGCTTCGCTTCACGCCGACCGGAGAGCCGCGGGGCTACATTCAGCCTCACGCGCTCCGAGAGCTGTGGTTCCACACCGGCACCGCGTGCAATCTGTCGTGCCCGTTCTGCCTGGAAGGATCGAAGCCCGGGGATCGAAGGCTCGATCGGATCCGTCTCGACGACGTCCGCCCGCTGATCGACGAGGCCGTCGCGCTCGGCGTCGAGCAGTTCTCGTTCACCGGAGGCGAGCCGTTCATCGTCAAGGATTTCGTGAACATCCTCGCCCACGCGGCTGCACGCCGGCCGTGCCTCGTCCTGACGAACGGCACCGATCCGCTGCTGAAGCGCCTGCACCAGATCGAGACGCTGCGCGCCCTGCCGCACCCGGTCGCGTTTCGGGTCAGCATCGACTATCCGGACCGCGAGCGGCACGACGCCGGTCGCGGGGCGGGCAGCTTCGACAAGTCGTGGAAGGCGCTCGTCGAGCTGCACCGCCGCGGCTTCAAGGTCTCGCTCGCCCGGCAGATCGACCGCGGCGAGGACGCGCCCCGCGTCGAGGCCGCGTTTCGAGCGCTGATTCGCGCGCACGGCCTGCCCGAGGACATGACGATCGTCGGCTTCCCCGATTTCCTGCCGCCGTGCTCCACGCCCGACGTCCCGTTCGTCACCGCGCATTGCATGACCACCTATCAGACCGAGGAAAGCCGCCGCGCCTTCATGTGCGCCTTCTCGAAGATGGTCGTGAAGAAGAACGGGCGGATGCGTGTCTACGCCTGCACGCTCGTCGACGACGACGAGTCGTACGATCTCGGCGGCACGCTGGCTGAGGCGATGGGGAAGCGCATCGTCATGCGCCACCACCGCTGCTATAGCTGCTTCGCGTACGGATCCTCGTGCAGCGAGCTCGGGCGCTGAGTCCTGCCGCCGACCGGAAAAGGTGTCTGACACCTTTTCGCGAGAAAAGGTGTCAGACACCTTTTTTCGTGCGACGAGGAGGCTCAGAACCGCCGCAGGATCTCGAGCGCGGCGCGGTGCAGCTGCGGCGTGGCGGCGGCAACGACCGAGCCGCCGTTCAATGGGCTCCTGCCTTGCCAGTCCGTGACCACGGCGCCGGCGCCCTCGAGGATCGGGATCAGCGGCACGATATCGAACGGCTTCAGCTGCGCCTCGACGACGAGATCGACGAACCCCGCGGCGAGCATCGCGTAGTTGTAGCAGTCCCCGCCGAAGCGAGTCATCAGGCATTCGCGCCCGAGCGCGGCGAACGCGTCCGCGGCCGCGCCTTCGAACAAGCCGGGATGCGTCGACGCGAGCACCGCGCTCGCAAGCTTCGTGCAGCGCCGCGAGCGCAGCCGATCGCGGCCCTCGGGCTTGATGAGCCAGCTGCCACTCGTCGAGCCGAAGAACACCTCCTCGAGCACGGGCTGGCAGAGCAGGCCGAACAACGGCACTTCGTTGTACGTGAGCCCGACGAGAGTCCCCCATAACGGCGAGCCGGTCATGAACGAGCGCGTGCCGTCTATCGGGTCGACGTACCAGCGATACGGAGCGCTGCCGCTTCGGTTGCCCTCCTCCTCGCCGATGATGCCGTGATCCGGGTAGCGCTCCGAGATCGTTGCGCGCAGCAGCTGCTCGATGGCCTTGTCCGCGTTCGTGACGGGATCGAAGCCGCCGCGTCCCTTGTTTTCGATCGTGAACGACTTGCGGAAATGCGCCTTCGCGATGCCGCCGGCGGTGTGTGCGAGCTCGATAGCGAAATCTTCCAGCTCGAGTATCGGGATCTCGCTGCGCGGCATTCGGCCATTATGGCGGAGGAACCGCCCGGCGGGTACCGACGGTGCCGGGGAACGACGGCGCCGCAGCCCGGCCGAGCGGGACGGCCGCGGCAACGCTCACCTCGATCGTCCGCTATGCCGGGAAGAAGTCGATCGGTTTCGTCGTCGTGACGGGTGCGACGTCCTTCGGCTCGAACTGAAAGAGCATGACGCGCTGCACGAGCCGCCGTTCGAGCTCGGGATCGTTGAGCTCGGAGGAGACGACCTCGCAGGACGTGACGCGCCCGTCGGGCGCGATCGTCAAGCGCAGCACGAGCTTGCCTTGCAGCGCGGGATTCTGCCGCAGCGCGCGATTGTACAAAGCGTAGATCGCGCCTTTGTTTTGATCGAAAACGCGCTCGATCTCCTCGCGGCTGCGCGACGGCCGATCGCTCGCATCGCCCCGCGCGACGGGCCCGCCGCCGGCCGGTGCGAGCCCCGCGACCGGGCTTTCGACCTCCGTGGTCGCCCGCCCGGCGAGACCGCCGCCGCCCGTATCGCGGCTGAGCGCGGCGGTGTCGATGCCGCCGCTGCCGCGCCCGGCGCGGGACGTGATCAGGGATCGCTCGGGAACGGCCGACCCGGCCCCGGCCGGTCCCGGCCGAACCGTTTCGGTCTCGGCCGCGCCGAGCGCGTCGAGGACCTCCTCGTCGCGGAGCGCGGCGAGCTGCGACGCGAACGGCAGAAGCCCGGCGCCGCGCGCGCGCTCGCGCGCCTGCACGGTGCGGTCGACCGGCGGCTCCGCGGGTGTCGGCTCGACGGCCTCGGGCGTAGGCTCCGCCGGCTCCGGCTCCGGCACCGGCTCCTCGGCCACGGGCTCGGGCTCAGGCGCCGGCTCCAACTGCTGGGGCGGTTCCTGCACGACCGGAGGCGGCGGTGGCGGCTCCGGCTCCTCGATGACGAGGCGCGCGAGGCGCGGCGGAATCTCCTCGATCGCGGCGGGGTCGGGTTCCGGAACCGGCAGCAACGAAAGCAGCAGCGCGAGCGCGACGACGATCCCGAGCGTGCGCCGGAGGATCTTGCGGAAGCGCTCCTCCTGCTCGTCCGAAGCCGCCCACGGCAGATCGTAGACGCGATAGAGCACCGCGGCCTGCGCCATCGGCTTCGCCTCAAGCGTCCCCGGCCGCCGCGACGCGCTCATCGGGCGCTTTCTGCAGCACCGCGAGCGACAGGCGGCCGTAGTCCGCTTCGGTGCACGTGGCCATGATCTTCTTCAGGAGCCGGTACGGCAGCTCCTTGTCGCCCATGATCGTGACCTCGCGCTCGGCCGGATCGTCGTTCGCGTCGCGGCGCAGCACGCGGGCCGTCTGGTTCTCGAGCGCGGCGCGGAGCGCCGGGATCACGAGCGCGTCGTCCGCCATCACCTCCGCGACGCGCGCCACCAGCTCCCCTTGCACGAGCACCGCCTCGTCGGTGACGAGCACGACGACCGTCTCTCGCGCAGGCGTTTCGGCGATCGACTCGGGCAGTTGCACGTCGCGCGAGCTCGGCAGCACCTCGACCTCTCCCGAATTCACGAGCAGGAAGAACACGAGGATCGTGAAAATGTCCATCATCGAGACGAGGTTCAGCGAGTAGCCTCGCTTGTGGCGCTTGTGATGGCGCCCCATCCGCGCCGCTCGGCCCATGAACCGCATCGCCCGCGCCCCTTATCGCGGCCTCGCGGCCGGTGCGTCGCCGATCGCAATCTCGGGGAAAAGCTCCGTCCCGGCCGGCAGGCCCGCGCCCGCGTCGCCCGGCCCGGCGACCCGCAGACGATCCATCACGTCGACGATCAGCTCGTACGGGATGTCCGGCTCGAGCAGCAGCGTGGCGTCGAGCTTGGCGGGGAATTGCCGCTTCACCTCCGCGAGATACCGGGACAGCCCGTCGAGGTCGTGACCGTCGGCGCCGCTCTCGAAGCGCCGCAGGAGCCCCGCGGTGCGGTCGCCGACCTCGATCGCCGACTCGCGCACGATCACCTCGAGCTGAAACTCGGGCGCCTGCTGCTCGCTCGCGTTCGCCTGCGACGTCGGCAGGTTGAGCTCGAGGATCGCGAGACGCGAGAACACCGCCGTGATCAGCAGGAACGGCACGAGAACGACCATCAGGTTCATGAACGCGGTGATGTTCATGTCCTCGGACGCCTCGTGGCGCTCCTTTCGCGAGCGGCGGCGGCGCATGGCTCAGCCCGCGTTCCCCGCAGTCCTCGGATCGGCGGTCGCGCGCTCCATCACCGAGTTCAGGAATTTCACCGACGCCATCTCTAGGCTGTCGATGATCTCCGTCGTCTTCGTCTGCAGGAGCGCATGGACGAGCAGGAGAGGGATCGCGACGATCAGGCCGAAGGCGGTGGTGTTCATCGCGACCGAGATGCTGGACGATAGAAGATCCGCCTTCTCGGCCGGATTTGCGTTGGACACGGCCGTGAACGCTTGGATCAAGCCGATGATCGTGCCGAGCAGACCGAGCAAGGTCGCGATGTTCGCGAACGTCGCGAGGTAGTGCGTGCGCTTCTCGAGCCGCGGCATGACCTCCATCAAGCTCTCCTCCATCGCCTGCTCGACGTCCTCGCGGCGGCGAGCCGAGCGCACGCGGTTCAGCCCGTAGGTCATGATCTGCGCGATCGCGGCCTTCGATTTGCTCGTGACCTGCATCGCGCCCGTGATGTTGCCCGCCTTCAGGTACGGCGCGACCTTGTTCCAGATCGCCTTGTTGCTGGCCGTGGCCATCGTGAGATAGACCCAGCGCTCGATCGCAATCGCGAGGCCGAGTGCGAACACGAGCACGATCGGATACATGAACACGCCGCCGTCCTGAAAGAACTCCACGATGGCGGAATAGCTATCCATTCGAATCACTCCTCCTCGGATTTCGCATCCCCGGTCGCAGCCCGGGCGCCTTGTCCGTAAAGCGCTTGGTAATAGTCGAGATGCCGCTCGAACACCTCGGGATCGACCGGCGCGAGCACCTCGTCGAGCAAGCTGTTCACGGGCCTGCCGACGAGATCGCCCAGATCGGACCGCTTCCAGGGCACGATGTAGAGCACCTTAGGCAATTCGCGATTACCCGTGATTGACGTGGTTCCCAGATCGAGGGTGTCGTACGCCGACGCGCGACCTGCGCC
This sequence comes from Gammaproteobacteria bacterium, assembly GCA_036381015.1. Taxonomy (NCBI): domain Bacteria; kingdom Pseudomonadati; phylum Pseudomonadota; class Gammaproteobacteria; species Gammaproteobacteria bacterium. The sequence goes on along the minus strand of DASVDR010000041.1, from coordinate 28,864 downwards.
GGCGGCGGCCGCGGCGCGGGCCGATTCGGGCGCCGGCGGGGGCGGTTCGCCCACGTCGATCGCGGGCTCGAGGCCCACGCTCTCGCCCGCTGCCGCGGAAGCCGGCGCGGGCGCCGGCGGCGGCGATCCGCTCACGTCGACCGCGGGCTCGAGCTCGGCCACGGCGTCGCGCTCGGCGCGGCGCGCGTCGGCGTCCTGCGTGCGGGAAATTTCCGGCGCGGCGAGCAGCGCGGCAAGCAGCAGCAGAGCCGGCGTTCGCGTCATCCGCCCTCCTCCTTCGCGACGCGCGCCGCGGCATCCTCCGCCTCGACGCGTCGACGCAAATCGATGATCCAAAGCGCCACGGTCTCGTCCGGCTGCGGCCTGACCGCCTGGTATCGCTCGTAGAGCGCGAGCGCCTCGGCCGGGCGGCGCAGATAGAGATCGAGCAGCACGCCGAGGTTGTAGAGCGCGAGCGGATAGTCGGGCCGGGTCTCGAGCGCGCGGCGATAGGCCTGCTCGGCGCCCGCGAAATCGCCGCACTCGCGCAGCAGGATGCCGAGCTGATTGTTCGCCTCCGGGTGTCCCGGATCGATCTCGAGCGCGCGCTCGATCGCCGCGAGCGCATCCGCGTCGCGGCCGTCGCGCCGATAGACGATCGCGGCGTTCACGTACGGCCCCGGCAGCTGCGGATACGCGAGCATCAGCTGCTCGAGCTCGAGCTCGGCCTCCGTGAAGTCGCCTCGGCGCATCGCCGCGATCGCGAGCTCGTGCGACCGGACCGCCGCTTCCGGCACGTCTTCCGGTGCGGCGCCCGGTACGCTCTCGGCGGGCGCCGGAGCTCCGGCCTCGTCCGGGCGCGTCGGCGCGGACGCGCCGCAGCCTGCGAGGAGCAGCGCGGCCAGCACGCCGATCCAGGGCGCGCATCGATGCACGACGAGCTCAGCGCAGCGTGGCGACAATGGTCTCTCCGATCTCGTGCTTCGCGTACCGCACGGGCACGAGCGTTGCGAGAGCCTCGAAGCTCTTGCGCACCCATTCGTCGTATACGCCGTCCGCCGCGCGCGCCGTGTTGACCTCGTGCACCTCGATGGCCCGTTCTTCGAACGGGAACGCCTGCTCCTCGAGAAGAATCTCGTACTGCTCGAGCGCGAGCGCGTCGAGATCCGCGGGGCGCTCCGACTCGATCAGGTCACGGCCGAGCGTGTGGTAGAGCTCGGCGATCTCGTACGTCGCCGCGGTCGTCACGTCGGCAATGCCGTAGTCCACCGCCTTCGTGTATGCCGCGAGGGCCGCCTCCATGCGCTCGCGCTTCACGGCCAGGCTCTCCTCGAGCGGAGCGACCAGGCGCACGGCGCGGAACGCGTTGCGGAGCGGCGCCGCGAGCTCGAGCTGGGCGCGCGCGGCGAGGAGCCGCGTGCGGTCGGTCCGCTCGTCCCCCGCAGCGGCGTCGGCCTCGACGATCGCAGCGAGCCAGCGCATCTGCGCCGTGTAGTCGTCGTGCTCGATCGCGAGGTCGGCGAGGCGGCGGCGGGCCTCGATCGCGACCGGCGCCGGGCGAGGATACTGCTCGACGTAGCGCTCGAGCGCGGCCGCGGCCTGCGTGTCGAGATCGCTCTGCATGTAGAGATCGGCCGCGCGCCACAACGCTTCGCGCTTCACGGCCGTGTCGCCGTCCGCTTCCGCGACGCGCTCGAACTCGGCGGCCGCGCGCGCGAGGTCCCCCGTCTCGACATACGCGACCGCAAGCTTCGCGGTCACGTCCGCCGCGAGCTCGTGCTCGGGAAAGCGCTGCCTGAAACCTTCGAGCACGGCGGCGGCGCGCGGCCAGTCCTCGAGGCGGATCAGCGCCGCCGCGGCGTCGTACTCCGCCGTCGCGCGGATCGACGAGCCCGGCGCGGCCGTGCCGACGCGGAGAAAATGCTCGACGGCCGCGCGATCGTCGCCGCGCGCCTGCGCCTGCTCGCCCTGCTTGTAGATCGACGACGCGATCCGCTCGACGAGCGCGTCGTGCTCGGGATCGTCGGGCGGCACGAACGCCGCGAGCCGCAGGTAAGCGGCCTCGGCCGCGTCGTACGCGCCGAGATCGAATTCCGAGTGCGCGACCACGGTCCACGCGACGCGTTGGAGCCCGGGATCGGCGGCCGGCTCGCGGGCCAGCACGCGCTGCGCGACGTCGCGCGCGGCCGCGAGCTCGCCCAGCTCGAACAGCCGCTCGGCCGCATCCGTCTCGACGGCGGGCGCGCGTGCGTCCGCCGGATACGTCGACGCGAATCGAAGGGCGCTGTCGATGCCGCGCCGATGCCACTCGGCGCGCGCCGTCCCGTCGAGCGTCTCCTCGTGGCGGCCGTAGGCGAGCAGCGCCGCATAGCCCGCCTCGGCGCTTTGCTCGTGGTAGGGATAGGCATACGCCGTGCGCTCGTACTCGATGGCGGCGTCGCGATACGAGCCGCTCTCGAACAGGACCTCCGCGAGCAGGAAGTTCATCTCGGGCGCCTGCTCCGCGGACGGGAAGGACGCGAGGTAGGTCCGATACCAGCGGGCGGCCTCGGCATACTCCTCCGGCGCGCCCGTGCGTTGCGCCTCGGCATGATGGTACGCGGCGAGATCCGTCAGATCGCCCTCGAGCCGAGCGGCGACGTCCGGCTGCTCCTCGAGCGAGTAGCGCTGCCAGTACGGGCTCGCGGGACCGTAGCGCTCGACGAACGCCCGCTTCGCGTCCAGCACGAGATCGGGGAAGCCGCCGCGCTCGAACGCTTCCTCGACCTCCGCCTGGAGCAGCGGCGCCTTCTCGTGCCACGGATCCATGTCCGGGAACGCGCGGTAGGCCGCCGCCGCGTCCTGGAATCGCTCCTGCTCGAGATACAGGTCGCCGAGGCTCTTGTAGACGATGTAGGCGTAAGGCCGCGTGCCGTGTATGTCGAGGTAGCGCGCGATCGACGCGGGACCGTCGAGGTAGGAGAAGCTGATCGATACGACGCGCAAGCTGTCCGTGACGAGCTCCTGCTCCGCGCGCCCCATCCGCTGATACACGAGAGCGGGATCCCCGCCGTCGGTCACGGCGAGCTCGCGGTCGAGCAGCGCGAAGAACGAGTCGAGCGCTTCTTCGTAGCGCAGCTGCTTGAACAACGACCAGCCGTGCTTGTAGAGCGATTGCTCGTAGAACGCCGTGCCCGGACCGGCGTCGAGCACGCGGCGGTAGGCCTCCTCGGCCTCCGCGTAGCGCTCCGCGACGAACAGCGCCTCCCCGCGGCGGAAGTTCGCCTCGTGCAGGTGCGGCGTCCGCGGATACTCGGTGACGAGCCGATCGAGCGTTGCGAGGGAGCGCTCGATGTCTCCGCGCGCCTCGTATGCACGCGCGAGCTGATACAGCACGAGATCGTTCTTCGCATAGCTCGGGTAGCTCTCGAGCAGGCGGCGATAAAGCTCGATGCTGTCCGCGAGAGCGGCGCCGATCGCGTCGAGGTCGCGCCCCGCCTGCTCCGCTTCCGCCGTCTCGATCTCGAGATCCGCGAGCCGGCGCATGGCCTCGGCGCGGAGCAGCGGATCCTCGGAGGCGAGCTCGAGAAACGCGCGATAGCTTTCGATCGCCTTCCGCTCGCCGGCGTCGATCTCGGTCTCCGTATCGACCTCGACGACGCGCGACTCGAGATCCTTGATCGTGCCCGTCGCCTCGTCGCCGCGATCGCGATTGAACGGCCAGATGGCCGCGAGCGCCGCGAGCGCGAGAATCGGTCCCCCGCTCACGACCCCTCCCCGGCGGCCTCGGCCGTCGGCGGGGCCGCGCGCGCCGCTGCCCGGTCGTAGAGCGCCGCGAGCGAGAAGCGCGCCTGGAGTCGATAGGTCGAGAGTCGCTCGCGCCGCGCCTCGAGCTCCTCGATCGCCATCGACTCGAGAAGGCGGCGCTCGCGCTCGAGCGCGGCGCGTGCGGAGTCTTGCAGCCGGCTGAGCCGCGGCTCGAGCGCGGCCACGCGCTCGGTCAACGCCGTGAACCGTTCAGGCCACGCGTCGCGTGCGGTCGTCACGCGGTAGCGCCGCGCCTGCGCCTCCTTCAGCGCGAGGTCGAGCTTCTGGAGAGCGGCCTTCTCCTCCCACAGCCGCGCCTTGTAGTCCCGTTCGAGCTCCCATTGCAGCACGCCCTTCAGGAAGCGCTGCTTCACACGCAGCGCATCCGCCTCCGCGTCGCGGCCGAGAAGCGCAAGCCGGGGCTCGAGCGCGTTCAGCTCCCGCCACAGCCGCTGCTGATCGGGGGAGCCGAGCGCGACGGCGTCGTGCGTCCGCTCGATGATCGTGAGGCGCGACTCGAGCTGCACGCGGCGCGTCGTCATCCGCTCGAGGTCGATCTCCTCGAGGCTGCGATTGATGGCCGGCAGGCGCTGCTCGTACGCGCGCTGGCGCGTATCGAGAATGTCGTCGAACGCCGCAACGCTCGCCGACCACTCGTCGAGGTTGCGGACGAGCAGCTTCAAGTCGCGGTAGCTCTTCAGCGCCTCCTGAAAACGGTGCGTCGACAGAAGCTCGTAGAGATAGCGGCTCTCGACGGTGTCCGGCACGCGCTCGAGACGCCAGTACCAGCCGCTCGCCTCGTCTCCCGGCTGCGCGAGCAACGCGTCGATCGGGCCGCCGCCGCGCAGCGCCTCGATGGAGCGGTCGATGCGCCCGATTTCCTCGTCGAGGACCGCGACGGCGTCGAGATATTGATCCGCGGCCTGCGCATCGGCGCCGAGCTCGGCGAACGCATACGGCACGGCGAGCAGCGACTCCTGCACGGCGGCGTCGAGCACGTTGCGGTCCTTCAGCTCGAGCCACGGCACGAGCGCGCTCCGGTAATCCGCGAGCTCGGCGTCCGCCCACCCGACGCCGAGCAGCGCCTTGCTCGAGAACGGACCGTCGAGCCGCACACGCTGCAAAGTGGGTTTCGCGAACGCGGGCCTGCCGGCTTGCAGCCACGCATAGCCGAGCGCGACGTTCGCCTTGTCGCGCAAAGCTCGCCGTTCCTCGTTCGCCGTCTCGTCGAGCTCCGCCGCTCCGACGCGCTCGAGCATCACCGCGCCCTCGTCGATCCGGCCGAGCCGCACGAGCGCAACGCCGAGGTTGTAGCGCGCATAGCCGACCCACTCCTCGGTCGGCTCCTCCCAGGCCTCGAGCACGGCTTCCGCGTCATCGAACCGCCCTTGATCCATCAGCACCTGCGCTTCGAGCAGGCGCCGCGCGGGCTCGAGCTCGGGCGGCAGATTGCCGCCGATTCGCGCAAGCGCCGCTTCGGCCTCGGCGAGATAGCCGCGCTGGCGCCAGATCTTCGCGAGGAAGAACCACGCACGATCGTGAACGGCCGGGTCCTCGTGCGCCGCGAGCACGCGCTCGAAGATCTCGCCCGCGAGGCGGTGTTGCCCGTACGAGAGCCAGAGCCCGCCGAGCAAGAGCTCCGACTCGGCGTCGTTCGCAGGCAGCTCGCCGCGGGCGCGGGCGGCCAGCAGGCGCGTCAACGCGGCGAAATAGTCCTCGCGGTAAAAATGAAACAGCACCTCGCCGAACACGAGATCGCGCACTGCGTCGTCGGGCTCCTCGGCCGCCGCGGCCGTGCCGTGCACGGCGAACGCGACCCAAGCGGCCGCGACGGCCGCGGCGAAAGCGGAACGCGCGTCGGCGCGGCGCACGTTTCTACTCCCACTCCCTCACGACGAACTCCGGCTGCAGGCGGCTTTCGCTGTCGGAGATTTGCAGCTCGATGTACTTCGGACCGATGCCTTTCTCGAACGCGAGCGTGGCGCCGCGGCGATAGTCGCGCTCGTGAGGCCCGCGGCCGGTAAAGAAGGCGACCAGCTCGTGCTCGCCGGCGCGAAGGTTGCCGACGTAGAGCCGCTGCACGCCGCCGCGGAACAGCGCGTCGACCTCGCGGTCCGTGTAGAGGTAGTTCGTGACGTTCTTGCCGTCGATCTCGAGCTCGACGGAATCGAGCGTGAAGAACTCGCCGACGTCCATCGAGACGAATACCGCGACCTGCGTGCTCGACGGGAATAGCAGCTCCTCCTCGAGCAGGAAGAGATCGCGATTCAGCTCCACCGCGAGCTCCTTCAGGTCCTGCACCTCCTCGTCCAGCGTGCGGACCTCCGCGGCGCTCGCCGCCGCGGTCTCCTCCGGGCCCGCGCCGAAGTCGGGCGCGGGCGCGGCGGCAGCCGGCGAAGACGCGGCCGGCGCGGCAACGTCGTCCGCGGCGACGATGCCCGTCGCCGCCGTGGTCAGCAGCAGAGCCGCAACGGCCGCTCGCGCATGCGCGCGGCGCCCATACCTCGCCCTCGTCGAGATTCTTCTCATTGCTTCGCTCCGGCGGCCGTCGGCCGCTCCCGGTTCATCGCCTTCGCCGCGGTCCGTTGTCGAGCACCGATGACGGCGATCAAAGCTCGCGCAGCAGGTCGCGTACGCCGGCGCGGTAAGCCTGCTCGTCGCCGGTCTCGTAGCCGACGAAAACCCGGCGCACCACGCCGCGCCGATCGACCAGGATCAGCGTCGGCAGCGAATCCACGTCGTAAAGGCGCCCCACGAATCCGCCGGCATCGTGCAGGACCGGATACCCGGCGCCGAGAGATCGGGCTGCGGACGCGGCGTCGTCACGGTCCTCGTCGAGACTCACGGCGACGAGCGCGAGCCCCGCGTCGCGATAGACCGAGTGAAGCTCGGCGGCGTGCTCGAGCTGAGCGCGGCAATCGTCGCCGCACCACGCCGCCCAGAAGACGACCATCACGACCTCGCCGCGATATTCGGACAACCGAACGTTGTTGCCGGCGACGCTCTTCAAGACGAAGTCCGGGGCTTGCGCCCCGGGAGATGGCAGTGCCGCATGTCCCTCGCCGGCCGCGATCGCGGCGACGGCAACCGCAAACTTAATCGAACGGCTAACTATCATTGCTGCGGCTTCGACCATCGTTCCCGAGCTGCATCGCCGTCTGACGGCGCCGACGCAAGGCGGTGCCGGCGAACGTGGACCGCAGCAGCGCGGTGCGTCCCGATACCGTCGATACTCGATTCGCGCGGTTGGGTCGCGTCCCGGTTCGGCTCCCACACCTTATGTCGCGCGTACCGGCCGAATCTATGAGCCAGGTCTCACTCTTCCCGCGGCGCCGTTTCGCAGCGCTCTCCGCGCGCAGCCCGGCCGCCGCTTCTGCACCCTAGAGCTGCGATTTCGCCTCGGCAACGTGTCTCCGCTTGGAGACGTCGCGATCGTACGACGTTTGCCGACGCGGCTCGTGTATTACGGCGTGCGGAAAAGGCCCGAAACGGGAATGAAGGCGAGCGGCACTCGAGGAGCCGGGCCGGCGCAGACGCGAAGGCGCACGTTCAGCTCACGGAGCCGACCCAGTCGCGCGCGTTGTCGAATAGTTTTTGCCACGGCGCGTGCTCGCCCCAATCCGCCGGATGCCACGAGTGCTGCACCGTGCGGAACGCGCGCTCCGGGTGAGGCATCACGATCGTCACGCGTCCGTCCTCGTTCGTCAGGCCCGCGATGCCTCGCGGTGATCCGTTCGGGTTCGCGGGATAGCGGTCGGCCGGCTCTCCCCGATTCGTGATGTACCGCAGCGCCGTGAGCCCGGCGTCGCAGCGCTCGAGATGCTCGGCCGCGGCGAAGGCGGCACGTCCCTCGCCGTGCGACGTGACGATCGGCAGCTCGGACCCGACCATTCCGCGAAGCAGGATCGAAGGGCTCGGCTCGATCCGGACCATGGACAGGCGGGCTTCGAACTGATCGGAGCGATTGCGTACGAACTTCGGCCATGCATCCGTGCCGGGGATCAGCGACTTCAGCGCGGCGAGCATCTGGCAGCCGTTGCAGACACCGAGTGCGAACGCGTCCTCCCGCGCGAAGAACTCGGCGAACATCTCGCGGAGGCCGTCGTTGTAGAGAATCGACTTCGCCCACCCTTCTCCGGCGCCGAGCACGTCCCCGTACGAGAAGCCGCCGCACGTAACGAGACCGCGCAACCCGTCGAGCCGCATCCGTCCGGCGAAGAGGTCGCTCATATGCACGTCGTACGCATCGAACCCGGCGCGCTCGAGCGTCGCAGCCATTTCGCGATGGCTGTTCACGCCCTGCTCGCGAAGCACCGCCACTTTCGGGCGCACCCGGCGCGCGTGCGCGCGCGGCCGGGCCTCGACCTCGGCCGCGAGATCGAACGTCAAGCGCGCGGAGAGCCCCGGATCGTCCTCGTCGAGCCGGGCGTCCCTCGCTTCGCGCGCGCAGTCCGGATCGTCGCGGAGCGCCTGCATCCGATACGTGAGCTCGGACCAGTGCCGATGCAGCGCGACGCGCGGCGCGCGGAACACGACGTCGCCGCGGTGGCGCACGACGAAGTCGCGGTGCGCGGCCGGGGCCGCGACCGGCCGGGCAGCCTGCTCGAGGCCGTGCGCGGCGAGAATCGCGCGCACGCTCGAAAGATCCGCGCGCCGCACCTGCAGCACGGCGCCCGGCTCCTCGGCGAACAGCCACGCGAGCGGATCCGCGTCGTCCGGCACGTCGACGTCGAGGCCAGCGCGCGATGCGAAGGCCATCTCCGCGAGCGTGACGAGCACGCCGCCGTCGGAGCGGTCGTGATATGCGAGCACGAGCCCGGCCTCGCGAAGCGCGCGCTGCGCCGCGAAGAAGGCCTTCAGCTTCGCCGGATCGTCGAGGTCCGGCGGCTCGCCGCCGTACACGCCGAAGCTCTGCGCGAGACAGGAGCCGCCGAGCCGGGTGCGGCCGCCCGCGAGATCGATCAGCACCAAGAGCGTGTCGCCCGCGTCGCTCCGCAGCTCCGGCGTCAGCGTTCGACGGACGTCGCCGACCGGCGCGAACGCGGACACGATCAGCGACACGGGAGCGGTCACGGAGCGCTCCTCGCCGTCGTCGGCGCGCCAGACGGTACGCATCGACAACGAATCCTTGCCGACCGGCACGGCGATGCCGAGCGCCGGGCAAAGCTCCTCGCCGACGACTCTGACCATCTCGTAGAGCTGCCAGTCGTCGTCACGGAATCCGGCAGCGGCCATCCAGTTCGCCGACAACCGCACGTCCCCGAGCGCCTCGACGTCGGCTGCAGCGATGTTCGTCACGGCCTCGGCGACGGCGAGCCGCGCGGACGCCGCGCCGTCGCCGATCGCGACGGGGGTTCGCTCGCCGACGGCCATCGCCTCGCCCGTGTAGCCCGTGTAGCCGGACGTCGTGACCGCGACGTCGGCGACCGGCACCTGCCACGGCCCGACGAGCTGATCCCGCGACGACGTGCCGCCGACCGTGCGATCGCCGATGTGGATCAGGAAGGACTTGTCGGCGACGGCCGGGAACGCGAGAACGCGCTCGACGGCTTCGTCGAGCCGGATACCGCGCGTATCCCATGCGTCGAGCGTCGGGGAAACGCGCCGGGCGCGGCGCGTCATCTTCGGCGGCCGCCCGAGCAGCACGTCCATCGGAAGGTCGACCGGACGGTCGCCGAAGTGCGCGTCCTCGACGACGAGATCTCGCTCCGCGGTGAGCTCGCCGATCACTGCATAGGGACATCGCTCCCGCTCGCAGATGCGCTCGAAGACCGGCAGCGCGTCGGCCTCGATCGCGAGCATGTAACGCTCCTGAGACTCGTTCGCCCAGAGCTCCATCGGGCTCATGCCGGGCTCGTCGCTCGGCACGTTGCGAAGCTCGATCCGCGCGCCGCAGCCGCAGTGATCGACGATCTCCGGCACGGCGTTCGAGAGCCCGCCGGCGCCGATGTCGTGGATGGCGGCGATGGGATTGCGCTCGCCCAGGGCCCAGCACGTGTCGATCACCTCTTGGGCGCGCCGCTGCATCTCCGGATTGCCGCGCTGCACGGACGCGAAGTCGAGCGCTTCCTCGCCCGCGCCGCTCCGTTGCGACGACGCGGCGCCGCCGCCGAGACCGATCAGCATGGCCGGACCGCCGAGCACGACGAGCTTCGCACCCGGCCCCGCGCGCCGCTTCTCGACGTGCTGCGAGCGCACGTTGCCGACGCCGCCGGCAATCATGATCGGCTTGTGATAGCCCCGCCATTCCCCGTCCGCGCGAAGAAGGCAGGTTCGGAAGTATCCCGCGAGGTTCGGCCGGCCGAACTCGTTGTTGAACTGCGCGGCGCCGATCGGCGCCTCGAGCATGATCGAAAGAGGCGTCGCGATACGGTCCGGCGTCCCCGGCGAACGGCTCTCCCAAGGCTGCGGCCAATCCGGCACGTGGAGGTGCGAGACCGTGAAGCCGGTGAGCCCCGCCTTCGGCTTCGCGCCCCGCCCGGTCGCGCCTTCGTCGCGGATCTCGCCGCCCGAGCCGGTCGCCGCGCCGGGAAACGGCGAGATCGCGGTCGGATGGTTGTGCGTCTCGACCTTCACGACGAGATTCGCCGCCTCCTCGATGCCGCGGTATTGACCCGTGGCGGGATCCGGGAACCACCACTCGGTCATCGCCCCGCGCAGCACGGCGGCGTTGTCCTTGTACGCCGAAAGCACGCCGTGCGGCGCGGCCGCGTACGTGTTGCGGATCATCTGGAACAGGCTCTTCGGCGCGGCCTCGCCGTCGATGAGCCAGTCGGCGTTGAACACCTTGTGCCGGCAGTGCTCGGAGTTCACCTGCGCGAACATCATCAGCTCGACGTCGGTGGGGTTGCGGCCGAGCGCGGCGAATTGCGCGGCGAGGTAATCGATCTCGTCGGCCGAGAGCGCGAGGCCGAGATCCGCGTTCGCGCGCTCGAGCGCTTCCGCGCCGCCGCCGAGCACGTCGACGGCCGCGGCCGGGCGCGGCGCATGCTCGGCGAACAGCACCTCCTCGCCGGGGGGCGCCGTCAGCAGCGTCTCCGTCATGCGGTCGTGGAGCAGCGGCGCGATGCGGCCGACGTCGGCCGCGCCGAGGGGAGCGGCGACGCGCAACGCGTACACGCGCCCGCGCTCGATACGGCGCACCGGTAGCGCGCACATCTTCGCAATGTCCGTGGCCTTCGACGCCCACGGCGAGATCGTGCCGAGGCGCGGCACGACGTGGAGGAAGCAGGACGCCGATTCGTCGCTGCCGGCGCCTTCCCCGTATGCGAGCAGCGCAGCGAGGACTTCCCGCTCGCGAGCGTCGAGCGGCCGCGCGAGATGAACGTAGTGGACGAAGCGCACGGACACGTCCTCGATGCCGGGGACCCGCCCGCGCAGCGCGTCGCGCAGCTTGCTCAGCCGGAACGCCGTCTCGGCCGTCGGGCCGGCCAGCTGCAGCATCGTCATCGGGTAGCTGCCGAAGCTCAGTGATCGCGGTGGGGAAGCACAGATGATACCACTACGCGATCTCGAGCCAGCCGCTCACGCGATCCTGCTCGGCGACGTGGAGCGGGATTCGGGCCGGGTCGAGCGCCGGGGCGAGGGCGCCGCGCACGCGCTCCGGCGAGTTGTTGCGCTCGCTGACGTGCATCGCAACGACCCATTGCAGCTCGGCGTGCACGCAGCTCTCGACGAGAGCGGCGGCTTGAGCGTTGTTCAAGTGGCCGTACGGCGACGCCACGCGCATCTTCACGGACGGGGGATAGCTGCTTCGCGCGAGCTCCTCGGCATCGTGATTGCACTCGAGCGCGAGCGCGTGGCAGCGCGAGAGCCGCTCGCGGATGTGGAGCGTGACGTGCCCGGTATCCGTGAGCACGCCCAGGCGCCGCCCTCCGGCCCGCAGCACGAACTGACACGGCTCGCGCGCGTCATGCGGCACCGGGAAGGGCTCGACCGCGATGCCGCCGATCCGAAACGGGCGGTGGCTGCTGAGGACGTTGACCTCGCCGAAGCCGTCGGCCGCCCGCGCCGTCCCGGGCGTCATCCATACCGGCACGTCGTGACGCCGAGCGAAGGGTGCGACGCCCCGCAGATGGTCGTGGTGCTCGTGCGTGACGAGAACTCCCGCGACGTCGGCGGGGCAGCGGCCGAGAGCGCCGAGCCGCTCCTCGACGTCGCGGAGCGTCAAGCCGCAGTCGATCATCAGCAGCGTGTCGCCGAACTCGACGAGCAGCGCATTGCCCCGGCTGCCGCTCGCGAGCGATGCGAAACGCATCGTCGCGCCGCTCAAGACTCGCGCGGACCGCTTTTGCCGCCGGTGCCGGGCGGGGAGTACATCGCGAGCGGAAACTGCGCCACGTTCCCTCCCTCGACGTTCGTGATCTTGCTCGTGCCCTGCTTGTCCACCTCGTCGATTCGAAGGACGGAGTGGAGCGGCAGGTAGGTGCGCTTGACGCCCTCGAACTCGCTCCGGATCCGCTCCTCCGACGGGTCGACGACCACCGTGGAGCGGGTACCGAAGACCAGCTTCTCGACCTCGATGAACCCGAACAGGCCTCCATGGCTGACCTGCCGAGCGTAGATCTCGTAAATCTTGCCTTGATTCACGAAGATGACTTTGTAGATCGGCTTCGACGACGACATCCTGCAAACCCCGGCCCCGGGAAGCCGTTCGAGCTTAGCACAAGGGCTGCGGGAGCGGCCCGCACCGCCCGCTCCGGCCGCTCGCTCTCCCGCCCGCGCGCTCGGCGCACGGCTCGCTCGGGCATGCCTGAGAAGCTCGTCACAGTACGAGCATCGCGCGACGCGGCGCGTTCGGCGCCGCCGTTATACTCGCGCGAGCCGTCATTCGTCTGACATAAGGAAGCCTCCCGGCATGATCGCCCCGTATCGCACGAGGTCGCGCTGAATGGCCCTCCGTCTCAGGGTCGTCGGCCGCAACGCCCAGAAGCTCGGTCCGCGCAGCGTCAAGGAATTCGGCCGTAAAGGCGGCACTATCGGGCGCTCGCTCGACTGCGACTGGGTGCTGCCGGACGGGCAGCGCTACGTGTCGAGCCGCCATGCGAGCATCGACTTCCGCTCGGGCAGCTACTACATCGTCGACACGTCGACGAACGGCGTGTACGTGAACGGCGCCGATCAACCCGTCGGTCGCGGCAAGCCGCAGCGCCTCTTCAACGGCGACCGCATCAGGCTCGGGGAATACGAGATCCGCGTCGAGGTCGAGGACGAGTCGGAGCCGCTCGACGAGAGGCACATCGATCCCGTCGATCTCGCGCAACGCGTAGAAGCCCCGGAGCCGGTCGGCGAAGACCTCGTGGATGCATACGAGATCACCGGCGTCGGCATGGAGATGTTTCTGTCCGACGAGGAGATCGAGTCGCTGACGCCGCCTTCGCGGAATGCGGGCTTCGAGCTCGAGCTCGAGCCGAGCGAGGGCGACGACATGACGCGAACGAGGCCGCACATCCAGCGGAAGGCACCTCGCCCGGCCGCACCCGCCTCCGCGCCGGCCAAGGCCGGGGCGGCGTCGGCTGCCGAGCCCGCCGATACCGTCCGCGCTTCGGTCAAGCGCGCCGAAGCGACCGCGAGCGGTTCGGCGACGTCCGCGACCGGGCTCCACCGCGTGCCGCCGCGCGCGGCCGCGAAGACGATCGACCCGGGGCAGAGCGCGAAGATCGCGATGCCGAGGCCGCGTTCTGCGGCCGCCGGCGAAGCCGGCCGCCCGGCCCGGCGGCCGGCCGCGGTCGCCCCGAACGGGCCAGCGGCGCCCGCCGCCCCCGCGCGGATGTCGACGGCCGCGACGGCTCGCACGCGCTCCGCGCCTGCCGCCTCCGCACGCCCCGCCGCGCCGCAGCAGCCGCCGACGGCGACGTTCACCGGGCGAATACCGGCGCGCATCACGAACGGATCGGGCGCGTCGTCCGGGCCGTCGTCTGCGCCGCTTTCGCCCCGGCCGGCCACGGCGTCGAGCCGTTCCGCTCCGCCGCGCCCGGCCGCCGCGGGCAAGCCCGGCGCCGCGGTCGCGTCGGTGGATGCAGCCCGCGCGGTAAAGACGCTCGAGCCGTTCTTCGTCGGCGCCGGCCTCGAGCCGCTGCCCGTCGACGCCCAGCAGGCCGACGCGATCCTCCGGCGCGCCGGACGGCTCCTTCGCGAGATGGTCGTCGGCATCGCCGAGAGCCTCGAGGTGCGCGCCGAGCAGAAGCGCATGCTGAAGCTGCCGACGACGCCGACCGAGCCGCAGGACGACAATCCGTTGAAGTTTTCCGAGGGCGTCGAGGAGATGCTGCTGAACCTGCTGCTGCTCGACTCGGACGAGTACGTGGCGCCCGTCGATGCGATCCGCAACGTGTTCGCGGACGAGAAGCGGCACCAGCAGCGGCTGCTGAAGGCGCTGCACGAGTCTCTCGAGGTGTTCGTCGCGCGGCTCGCGCCCGAGGAGCTCGAGCAGAAGTTCGTGCGCGGCAAGCCCGGACGCCTGATGAGCGCCGCGAACAAGCTGAAGTACTGGGACTTCTACAAGGACCTGTACGACGTCGTCATGCACCATCCGCCCGGCGAGCTACCGGCGCAGTTCGTCGACGACTTCGCGCACGCGTACGAGCAGACCATCGAGTCCCCGCCCGGGCCCGAGCACGGCGCCGCTCCGAAGGCCCAGGCGAGCTGAGGCGCGCCGAGCCGCTCGGCTCGTGCCGCAAACCGCTCCGCGCGATGCCGGCCGGGGCCGTGGACGGCACGCGGCCTAGGCCGAGGGGGGAACCGCGTCCTCGGGCGGACGCGGCAGCGGCTTCATGACTTGGGCCTTCGGAACGTAAGGCCGGAACAGGATGATCGTGAGGTCATCCGGCTTGCTCGGCTGACCCGAGCCGTTCGTCTTCATCCTCCTCAACGCCTTCTCCACCAGCCGGTCGGCGGCCGCGGCGATCGGCCCGATGCGGATGATGTCGACGATCTCGTCGGCGAAGAGGTTGTCGAGCAAGCCGTCGCTCGCGAGCAGCACGGTATCGCGGGGCGCGAGCTTCACCGAGCCGCCGATCTCGACGCGCATGTCCTCGGCGCCGATCACGTTGAAGAGCACGTGCCGCTGCTCGTGCTGCACGGCTTCGTCCTCGTCCATCAAGCCGGCCTCCACGGCGAAGCCGGTCGGCGAGTGCGGCACGACGCGGCGCTTCACGCGCCCGCGCTGGCCGACGGCAATCAGCTCCGAGTCCCCGACGTGATAGCTGCGCAACCGGCGGGCGACGATCTCGGCGACGACGAGCGTGGTCGCGGCGCCGCGCGCGAGATCGATCACCGAGCGGTTGGCCTGCTCGATCGCATCGAGAATCGCAGGACGCAGGCTCGCGGACTCGTCGGCGCGGCGGCCGAGCACGCTCGAGAGCGTCGATACGGTCAAGTTCGAGGCTTCCCTGCCGGCCGGCGTGCCGCCGACGCCGTCCGCGACCGCGAGCACGAGCGCATCGTCGGACAACGCAATGATCGCGGCTGCGTCCTCGTTCGGCGTGTCCTTCTCCGGCGAGCGGATGCTGCGGAGCGCGACGAGGCCCTGCGGAAGCTCGCGATCGACCTCCGCCCGCTCGGTCGCGCCCAGGAACAGCTGGACGCGCTCTTCGAGCACGCTCATCGGGCGAGCGCTTTCGTGCACCACGGGCAATGGTGCCAGAAGTCCGTGTCGACGCCCCATTGGCAGGACGGGCAACGCGTCCGGCTTCCGGGGAGCATCCATGCGCGCTTCACCTTGCTGCGGCACCACGGGCAGTAGCGCATGAACGGCATCAGCGGCCCGCGGCAGCTCGGGTTCTCGCAGTGATGCGAGTAGCGGCGGTCGGAGAATCTGCGGTTGGTCTCGACCTCGAACCCGACGCCGTAGCACCACGGGCAGTAGTGCCAATCGAGCTTCGAGCCGCGGTGACAGCGCGGGCAAGTGGCCGGGTACGACGTGACGAACTTGTCGAGCGGCTTGTCGGCGCCGCACCAGGGGCATGCGAGCATCGGCTCGGAGACGGGCCCCGAGCAGTAGCGGCACTCGTGGCGCGTGTCGAGCGCCTTGCGGTACTTCCGCTGGAACTGCTGGAACAGCACTTTCTGCCAAAGCGCCGGGTCGCAAGTGTCGTTGTGCTTGCGCGAGGTGCGCTTCTTCTTCAGCGCGCCGTTACGCAGCCGCTTGAACTCGGAGTACATGACCACGGCGTTCTTGTAGCGGTCCTCCGGACGCACTTCGAGCGCGCGCCGCAGCCAGTCGACGAGCTTCGGCTTCAGCTTCGCGCGCACGCGCTTGATGCCCTCCGGCGGCCAGTCGTACGGCCACTCGACCAGATGCCCGGAAAGCAGCTCGTAGATCACGAGGCCGAGCGAGAAGACGTCGGACTGGAACATCGGCCGCCCCACCGCCTGCTCGGGAGCAATGTAGCCGACGGTGCCCGATCCCGACGCCTTCAACGTGTGCTGCGCCACCTTCGAGTATCCGAAATCCGTGAGCTTCAGCTGATTATCCGGAAACAGAATGAAGTTATCCGGCTTGATGTCACAATGTATGACGCTGCAGCGGTGGGCGTGGGCCACGGCCGCGAGCGCCTGCTCGATCAGGTGCAGGGCCGTGTCGGTGGAGATGCGCCGACGCATGCGATCGGCCAGCGAGAGCTCGCCGAGCGGCATCGAGATCACGAAATGCCCGTCGATGTACGACGCGTCCCGAATCGGCATGATGTTCGGATGCTCGAGCTTCGGCGCGAGCCGCGCCTCGCGCTTGAAATCGACGAGGAAGTAGTCACTCATGCCGTTCTCGTGCGGCACCTTCAGCGCCACGCGCATGTCTTGAATCGTATCGAGCGCTTGATAAACGGCCGCGACCGGACCGTTCGAGATGCGCCGCTCGATACGATACTTGCCGAGTTTCTGTCGCGCTTTCAGCACGCCCTGCATGATGTAGTTCGAAGTGCTAACGAGCCGACCGGGAACGGGCGACCGGCCGGGCGTCCTCTGCCGTCCGGCCTCCCTCGTCCGCGCGGTGACCCCATTTGTTAGAGAAGACGCGGCGCACGCCTCTTATCGGACGGGCTTCGTCGCCAGGTCGCTCCGGAAGCCCGAGTCCGTCGCCGAGCTCCGTCGCGGTAATCATCCGATGCGAGCCGCCTTCGGTCAAACCTCGATCGCCGACAAAATGGTGTCCGAAAAAATGGTGTCAGACACCTTTTTCCCCCGAGAAAACGGTGTCAGACACGTTTTTCCCCAAAAAGGTGTCTGACACCATTTTTTCGGACGCCATTTTGTCGGGCCGCCCTTGTGCCGCCCGGGTAGGACAAAGGACACTACGGGCCGGTTCTCCGGCTGGGAGCACGATGGCCGAGTTGACGATCGGGGAGTTGGCCAAGCTGGCCGGCGTCTCGCGCTCGATGCTCCGGTACTACGAGGAGCAAGGGCTGCTTCGGCCCGCGGCGCGAACGGCCGCCGGCTATCGCCTGTACTCGCCGTCGGCGGCGCAGACGCTGCTCTTCATCCAGCGCGCCCAGCGCCTGGGGTTCTCGCTGGCCGACATCCAGGTGCTCCTCGACCGGCTCGAGCGCGGGGCGCTGCTCGACGAGACGGTCGTCCAGCTCGCCGAGGAGCGTTACCTCGCGATCGAGCGCCAGCTGACCGAGCTCCTCGTGCTGCGGCACGAGATGGGGGCCTTCCTGTCCGACCTCAACGCGCGCGTGCGAACCGGCGACGGCGCCGCCCGGGATCTGTACGACCGGCTGATCCGGCGCGTCTGCGGCCACGAGCCCGGCGCGACGCCGCCGCAGGAGAGTCTCGCCCGGCTGCTCGATCGCACCGGCTGCGCGCTTGCGAGCATCGAGCGCGACGAGCTGCTCGCGGTCCTTCAGGGGCGCCACATTCACGTGTGGCGAGACGACGACGGCTACAAGGTGCTGGTTCCGGGGCACGAGCCTGCGCTCGAAGCCGCGCTGGCCGCGGTCGCCCGAGTCGAAGCCGATTGCCACGCGCACCGGACGCCGCGTCTCGAGCGCACCGACGAGGGATTCCTGTTCATCGCCGACGGCGACAAGGCCTTCCTGTTCGCGCAGTTCTTCCTCGATCTCGAGTCCGGCCAGCGCGCTCCTGCGACGCCTTCGGCTTGACCTTCAACCCGGGTTGAAGGTCTAGGCTCCCGCCGAGTCCGCGAGAGCCTGGAATGTCAGCGACGACCCGTTCGCCACGCGCAGCCGCCCGGCCGTTCCGCTACAAGGTGGAGGGCATGGACTGCGCAAGCTGCGCGAAGACGATCGAGCAAGGCCTGAAGGCCGTCGACGGCGTCGACGAGGTGCGCGTGAATTTCACGACCGAGACCGTCGAAGGGAGCGGCTGCGTATCGCCGTCCGCGCTCCGCGAGCGGGTCGAGGCCCTCGGTTACCGCCTCGCCGATGACGGACCGCCGGCGCCGTCCGCCGGCGAGCCGACCGGTCCGGCCGGCTTTCTTCTTTTCCTCTGGCGGCAGCGGAACCTGCGGATCGCGCTCGGTCTCGGCGTCGCGGTCCTCGCCACCGCCCCGCTGGGGCTCGTCGGCGCGGCCGGCAGCGCAGTCGATCTGCTCCGGTGGGCGGTCATCGCGATCGTCGGCTATCCGATCGCCCGCCGCGGCATCGGCTCGCTGCTCTACGCGCGGCGGGTCACGATCGACCTCCTGATGACGGCGGCGACGATCGGCGCGGCAGCGATCGGCGCGTCCGGCGAAGCCGTCACCGTCGTGCTGCTCTTCACGCTCGGCGAAGCGCTCGAAGCCTACAGCGCCGCCCGCTCGCGCGCTTCGCTCGGCAGTCTGCTGGCGCTGCGCCCCGACGACGCCGTGGTGATCCGCGACGACGCGCGCGGCGAGCACGCGGACGATTGCTGCGACGAGCCGGGATGCGCCGCGCCGGAGGCCGCGCGGCAGCGGCGCTACGTCACGCGCCCGGTGGCGACGCTACGGCCCGGCGAGCGCGTGCTCGTGAGGCCCGGCGAGCGCGTGCCGGCCGACGGGCGAATCGTGCACGGCGTCTCCGCGATCGATCGCTCGCCTATCACGGGAGAGTCCGTTCCCGAACGCGGCGCGCCGGGCGACGAGGTGTTCGCCGGCACGATCAACGGCGACGGGACCCTCGAAGTCGAGGTCACGCGCGGCGCGGCGGACTTCACGATCTCGAGGATCGCGCGCCTCGTCGAGCAGGCCCAGGCGCAGCGCTCGCCCGCGGAGCGCTTCGTCGACCGCTTCGCGCAGTGGTACACGCCGGCCGTCGTCGCGCTCGCGGCCATCGTCGCGGTCGTGCCCCCGGTGGCGTTCGGGCAGCCGTTTCTCGCGCCGGCCGGCGAGGCCCCCGGCTGGCTCTACCGCGGGCTCGCCTTGCTGATCGTCGCCTGCCCGTGCGCGCTGATCATCAGCATTCCGGTCACCGTCGTCAGCGCGCTGACGCGCCTTGCGAACCTCGGCGTCCTCGTCCGCGGCGGCGGCCGACTCGACGAGCTCGCGCGCGCGACCGTCTTCGCGTTCGACAAGACCGGGACGTTGACCCACGGGCGCCCGGTCGTCTCGAACGTGCGATCGCTCGAGTGCCGGCAGGCCGGCGCGCATCGCGAGGATTGCGCCCCTTGCGACGACCTGGTCGCGCTCGCCGCGTCGGTGGAACGCGGCTCGGCGCATCCGTTCGCGCGCGCGATCCTTCATGCCGCCGAGGAGCGGCGCCTCGAGCACCGCTATGCGCACGCCGCGGAGATCAGGTCGCATGCCGGTCGCGGCGTCACCGGAATCCTGAACGGGCGGCGGATCACGGTCGGCAGCGCCGCCCTCTTTCGCCGCTCGGCCGAGATCGACGCGCTCGTTGCGGAGACCGGCGCGCACACCGCGTCGCTGATGCTCGTCGGCGAAGGCGACGCCGTGCGCGGGTACATCGCGGTCGAGGACGCGCTCCGGCCTTCGACGGCCGGCGCGCTGCGGGAGCTGAAGTCGATCGACTCGGGCTTCCGCCTCGTGATGCTGACGGGCGACCGGAGAGGCGCGGCGGAGTCGCTCGCCGGTGAGCTCGCCGAGATCGACGAGGTCCATGCGGAGCTGATGCCCGAGCAGAAGCTCGAGACGGTGCGCGCCCTCGAGGCCGAGCACGGCGCGGTCGCGATGATCGGCGACGGCATCAACGATACCCCGGCGCTCGCCGCCGCGCGCCTCGGTATCGCGATGGGCGGCGCCGGGTCGCATCAGGCGATGGAGGTCGCCGACGTCGTGCTGATGCAGGACGACCTCGGGCGCCTCCCGCAGGCCGTGCGCATCGCCCGCAAGACGCAACGGCTGATCCGCGAGAACATCGCTCTCAGCCTCGGGCTGAAGCTCGCGTTCCTCGCGCTCGCGGTGCCCGGCATCGCGACGCTGTGGATGGCCGTCGTCGCGGACGTCGGTGCCACGGTGCTCGTCACGCTGAACGGGATGCGCATGCTGCGGGCGGAATAGCCGCCGTCGAGCGGCAGAACGCGGCCTCCGTCGAAAGCAGAACGGCGCTTCGTCGACCAGCCGAACGGGTCGGATCGCGGCAGCGGGTGCATGTGCCGGCGGCCCGGCCCCGGCGGCGGCCTGCGCCGCCCGAGGCCCGCGCGCGGAGGCCGCAACGTTACAGGCTCCGCCCGGCCGGAGTAGTATCTGGGCGACCGGTCGTTTGGGAGCTCAGGGGGGTTCAGCATGAGACTCGTCACCGTTCTCGGCGTCTTCCTCGCCTTCGTGATTCCCGTTCCCCTTGCCGCGCAGCTCGCAACGACGAGCGCCGAGCCGTTCAAGGTCGGCACGTTCGAGATTCGCGGCGTGCCCACGGTCGGGCTCGTGCTGCGGGACAGCCTCGTCGTCGAGCTCGATGCGGCGAACCGCGCGCTCGAGCTGAACCCGCTGTACCCGAAGATTCCGATGCCCGAGGACATGCTCGAGCTGATCGGCCGCTACGAGTACGGCCTGAAGCTGCGGCTGTACGAGATCGTGAACCGTCTCGTCGCCGACGATCTCCTCGCGGCCGAGAGCCGCCCGGCCTACGTGCACGACGTCGCCGACGTGCGCACGCTGCCGCCGATCATGTACCCCGGGAAGATCCTGAACGCCGCGGTGAACTTCTACTCGCACGTCAACGAGACCGGGACACCGGAGGAGATCGCCGAAGCGCGCCGGCAGCGGCGCGAGAACCGCGGCGTTCCGTACCTGTTCCTGAAGCCGAGCCGCGGCGCCGTGATCGGCCAGGGAGACCCGGTCGTGATCCCGTACGGCCGCGACCGCACCGACTGGGAGGTCGAGCTCGGCACCGTGATCGGCCGCCCGGCGAAATACGTCTCCGCGAGCGAGGCCGAGGACTACATCTTCGGCTACATGATCTCGCTCGACATCTCCGACCGCGGCGGCCGGCCGCCCGGCGGCGCGCCGTTCCAGCTCGACTGGTTCGTCGGGAAGGGGCACGACACGTTCGCACCGCAGGGGCCGTGGATCGTGCCGAAAGAATTCTACGGCGACCCGATGGAGCGGTTGCATCAGACGTTGACCGTGGACGGCAGGCTGATGCAGGAAGCGCGCGCCGGAGACATGATCCACTCGCTGTACGAGCTGATCGAGTACGCCTCGTCGATCATCACGCTGTTTCCCGGCGACGTCATCAACAACGGCACCTCCGGCGGCGTGGGCATGGGCACGGCCGTGCGGGGCGAGCAGCGCTTCCTGCGCCCGGGCGAGGAGATCGTCGCGACGATCGAAGGCATCGGGACCCTCCGCATCCCGGTCGTGGCCGAGGAAGCGCCGCCCGAGGGGACGGGCTCGCAGCTGCCGCCCGTCGCGAGCTACGCCGACTAGATGGGACCGCGAAGCACCTTGCCCGGATTCATGATGCCTTTCGGATCGATCGCGGCCTTCACCGCGCGCATCATCGCGAGCGCCTGAGGCGACGCGTAGCGCTCGAGCTCGTCCGCTTTCAGGACGCCGACCCCGTGCTCGGCGCTGAAGCTGCCGCCGAGCCGCGCGGCGAGGTCGTGCACGCGGCGGGACAGCCGGTCCGCGGCGCCCCCCGCCCGGAACGCGTCGAGCGAGGTGCCCTCAGGCGGCAGCAGGTTGTAGTGCACGTTCCCGTCGCCGAGGTGGCCGTAGACGGATGGCCGGTGCGGCGCGATCGCCCCGAGTTCCCGACCGGCGAGCTCGAGGAATTTCGGCACGTCCGTGATCCGCACCGAGACATCGTGCTTCACGGAGCCGCCTTCGCGGCGCTCGGCTTCCGGCACGCGCTCCCGGAGCATCCATAACGCGTTGCGCTGCGCTCCGGACTCGGCGAGCACGCCGTCCTCGACCTCGAAGGCGGCCAGTCCGCCGGCGAGAATGCGCTCCAGCTTCTCGCGCAGCACCGATTCATCGTCGCCCGACGCAAGCTCGAGCAGCAGGTAGTGCTCGTGCGGCGCGTCGAGCGGATCGCGCGCACCGTCGACGTGGTGCAGCACGAGATCGAGCGAGCGCCGCGACACGTACTCCGCGGAGACGACCTGGTCGCCGCTTGCGCGGCGCGCCCGCCCGAGCAGCGCACATGCGGCCGCAAGGCTCGGGACGGCGAGCCACGCCGTCTGCCGGGTGCGCGGCGCCGGAAAGAGCTTCAGCACGGCCGCTGTGATCAGCCCGAGCGTGCCTTCGGCGCCGACGAAGAGGCTCTTCAGGTCGTAGCCCGTATTGTCCTTGCGCAGGCCCTTGAGCTCCGAGAGCACGGTGCCGTCGGGCAGCACGACCTCGAGACCGAGCACCAGATCGCGCATCGTGCCGTATCGGAGGACGGCGAGCCCGCCTGCGTTCGTCGACAGATTCCCGCCGATCCGACACGAGCCCTCCGAGCCCATGCTGAGCGGGAACAGCAGCCCGTGCTCGGCCGCGGCCGCCCGCGCGTTCGCGAGCACGACGCCGGCCTCGACAGTGATCGTGAAGCCGACCGGATCGATCTCGCGAATCCGATCGAGGCGCGACGTGGACAGCAGAATCTGCCGCTCGGCATCGAACGGAGTGGCCCCGCCGCAGTACCCGGTGTTGCCGCCCTGCGGAACCACGCCGAGGCCGGCCTCGTGGCAGACCCGCAGGATCGACGCGCACTCATCGACCGTCCTCGGACGAACGATCAGCGCGGCGGCGCCGCGGTAGAGCCCGCGCTCGTCGCGCAGGAACGCGTCGGCTTCGGCGGCGCCGACGACGCCCGCGGGTCCCGCGATGCGAGCGATCCGCTCCAATGCGATGCTTCGGTCCACTCTCCCCTCTCCGTTCGAGGTTCCAAGGGGATTATCGCAGCCGCGAGCCGCGTCGGCGGCGCGGGCCGATCGGCGCCTGCAACGGATCCGAATCTCGTCGGGAAGCGCGACCGCTGCTCGAGTTGGTACAATCGCCCGCGGAGGGATGCCGGAGTGGTCGAACGGGCTTGACTCGAAATCAAGTGTACGGGTTACCCGTACCGTGGGTTCGAATCCCACTCCCTCCGCCAATATTCGGCGTCGCGGCGGCCATGCTTTGCGAGGGCTGAAACCGCGACGCGGCGTGCGCTCCTCCCGCGGCCGTGTCGGGCCGTCACTCGGTCGACGGCGAGGATCAGCCCTACGGCTCCCGGGCACCGCTCGCCTTACTGAGAATCTCCTTCAGCTCCGCCACGGCTTGCCGCAACGCGGCGGTGATCTGCTCGTCGTCGTGACGGTCGCTTTCGAGCACATCGAGCAGCCTGCGCTGCATTCGGCTCGCCGTGCGTTCCGGTGCGTGCGCGCAAAGCCAGATGAAATTGATGAGATAGTCTTGCTGCCGCGGCGACAGGCGACTGCATGCGGCCATCAACTTGTCACGCACGCTTTCCCTTTCTTTTGGTCGTTTCGCCGCCAAGAGTACAGCGAAATCGCTGTCGTGCGAGTTGCGGTCGGCCCGAGATTAGTCGTTGCGTAACGTTACGATCTATGACGACCGTCACGGAGGCGCGCAATTCAGGGAGTCCCTCAAAGCGACTATGGCGATTCCCACACATCGACGCGCAGTTCGTTCACTACGGTGCTGCGCAGGAAACCGACATCGCGCGGCGCGCGCGCCGAAAGCTCGTACTCATGCTGTGAGCCGCTTCACGGAACAATTTAGCAGGCACACATACCTTGAGCGGCCGGCCGAGCAGTCTGCTGCGATGCGAAGACGCTTGCCCACGACGTCGGAGCGGGCTGTTCGGCCGCCACCCGCCCGCTCGAGGCTCCTTGATCCAGCACCGCGATCCGCGCTCCACGCGTAACCGCACGCTCTCGATTCGAGCGAAAACCGCTTAACTCTCGTATCTACGATGTTCTCGAAAGCGTGCGTCGATCACGAACGATCGAGCGGGGGCGGCGGCCGCAGCCCGTTGACACTCCGGATCGTGCCTTTATAGTAACGGCCCCTCGGACTGCCGCGATTCATCTGCTGGTTGGGGAGGAGGACGCCATGTCTGACGCCGCCCTCTTCCAATTGGGGATGGGATTGGACGCACCAACGACCGCCCAAAAGGAAGACCTGAAAAAATCCACGCCTGAATGCGGGCGTGCGCCCTGCCCGGACGACGCCGCCCCGGACTTCTTCATCGAGAAGGACGGCACCCGCTGCGCCGGGTCGCATTTCATCATCGACCTGTACGGCGCCAAGCGCCTCGACGATCTGGAGCACGTCGAGCGGACGCTGCTCGAGTGCGTCGATGCGGCCGGTGCCACGCTGCTGCACGTGCATCTGCACCCGTTCGAGCCGAACGGCGGCATCAGCGGGGTCGCGGTGCTCGCCGAGAGCCACATCTCGATCCATTCCTGGCCCGAGCGCGATTACGCGGCGCTCGACATCTTCATGTGCGGGCGAACGAAGCCGGAGCGCTGCCTCGACGTGCTCGAGACCGCCTTCGCGGCAAAGAAGATGACGGTGCGCGAGATCCTGCGGGGTAAGGAAGCGTGAGAGACGGCCGCTGGTTCTCCGAGACGTCGACCGGCGGCGTGCGTTTCTCCTTGGAAGCGAGCAAAGTTCTCCTTCACGAGCGGACGGGAGCCCAAGAAGTCGCGTTGATCGACAACGACGTCTTCGGGCGCGTGCTTCTGCTCGACGGGGTCGTGCAGCTCACCACCCGCGACGAGTTCGTGTATCACGAGATGCTGGCCCACGCGCCGCTTCTCGCCCACGGGACGGCCGAGGACGTGCTGATCGTCGGCGGCGGCGACTGCGGGCTCGCGGAGGAGGTGCTGAAGCACGAGAGCGTGCGTACGCTCACCCAGGTCGAGATCGATCCCGCGGTCGTCGAGCTCGCCCGGCAGCATCTCGCGGACGTGAACTCGCCGGTGTTCTCCGATCCGCGGTTTCGCCTCGTGATCGACGACGGAGCGGCCTTCGTCGAGCGCGAGGCGGGCAAGTTCGACGTCGTCCTCGTCGACTCCACGGATCCGATCGGCCCCGGGGCCGTGCTCGCGTCGCGGCGTTTCTACGCGGCTGTCCGAGAACGGCTCGCGGCCGGCGGGCTCCTCGTCACTCAAAACGGCGTTCCGTTCCTTCAAGCGGCCGAGCTCAGGCGCGCGATCCAGAACCTCGCGTCGACGTTCCGGCACGTCGCGTGTTGCGCGATCACGGTGCCGTCCTACTTCGGCGGCCAGATGGCGCTCGCGTGGTCGGCCGACGACGACACCGCGCTCTCCGTGCCGCTCGAGACGCTCGTCGAGCGCTTCGAGCGTGCGCGGATCGACACGCGCTGCTACACGCCGGCCGTGCACAAGGCCGCATTTGTGCTGCCGCGCTTCCTCGCCGATGCCGTGAGCGACGCGGTCGCGGCCGGGCGCCGCGGCTGAACGCCACGGGTCGCGCGCCGCGACTGAACGCCCTCGGCCGCGCGGCCCCCAAGCGGCCGTCGGAACCGAAGACGCTCGCCGAGCCGCATCGTGGGCCCCGGGGCGCGCAGCGCCGCCGTCCGCACGCCCTCGACGCGTGGGCTTCGACCTCGTCCGGCCGCCGAGTGTGACGCACTTCACAGAACCTTTTAGCTATGCGAACTATTTTTGTCGCCCGAGGCCGAGCGCCGGCCCTCCGCGATCCGTCCGGGGGCGCCGACGCTCGGCTGCTTTGTCCAAGATCGTCTAGATTCCCATGGAGCACGAAGCCACGGTCGTTCTGGAGCACGGCCTCCGCGAAGCGCCGCGCAATCGCCGGCGCAGCAGCGGAGACACGTTCGCGATGCAGCTTGCCCAGCACTATCTCGAGGGGCGGCGCGACGCGCCGCAGGAATCCGCGCCCCCGCCGCATCCCGCGGCGATCGAGAGCGCGCTGCAAAAGCCGGGCTGGTTCGGCCGTCGCTGATCTTCGACCGGTCTCCACCGCCGCCCGCTTCTGCGGGTTCGCCCGTCTCCGCCGTCGCCTCTCCGCCTGCTAATCTCGGCGGATGGCGCACGCACGTCGATCGGCCCCTTCCGTCTGGGCGCTCGCGATCCATGGAGGCGCCGGGTTCGGCGGCGAGGAAGCGCACGGTGCCGAGCAGGACGCCGCGATCCGCGCGGAGCTCGCAGCCGTTCTCGAGGCCGGCGCAAGGATGCTCGCGTCCGGCGCTCCGGCCCTCGACGCCGTCGAGGACGCGGTCCGGCGCCTCGAGGACTGCCCGCTTTTCAACGCCGGCCGCGGGGCCGCCTTCAATGAGCGGGGAGAGCACGAGCTCGAGGCGTCGATCATGGACGGTCGCACCCTCGCGGCCGGCGCCGTCGCCGTGCTTCGCGGAATCAAGAATCCCGTCTTCGTGGCGCGGCTCGTGATGGAGCGTTCACCGCACGTGTTCCTGCAAGGCGAAGGCGCGGCGGCTTTCGCCGCACGGCACGGCATCGAGCGAGTCGGAGACGAGTATTTCCGCACGGAGCGGCGTCTGCGTGCGCTGCATGACGCGCAACGCGCGGCCGTCACCGGGCCGCCCGGGGACATCGAGCGAAGCCCGCCGCCGCCCGATGCCGGCACGGTCGGAGCCGTCGCGCGTGACGTCGACGGCAACCTCGCCGCCGCGACGTCGACCGGCGGCTTGACGAACAAGGCCCCGGGACGCGTCGGCGACTCGTCGATCATCGGCGCGGGCACGTATGCGAGCAACGCCTCGTGCGCGGTGTCCTGCACCGGGCACGGCGAATACTTCATTCGGGCGACCGCCGCGCGGGATGTCGCCGCGCTCGTCGAGTACGGGGGACTGGATCTCGCCGCCGCCGTCGACCGAGTGATCCGCAGCCGCGTGGCCGCGCTCGGCGGCCAAGGCGGAGCGATCGCCGTCGACCGCGCGGGGTACGTCGCTTGCGCGTTCAACACGCCCGTGATGCTCAGAGGCCGGGTGACCGCAACGTCGCCGCCGGCCGTCGGCATTCGGGCCGAAACGGACTAGCGCGGCACGCCGGGGTCGACCGCCGTCGGCGCTCCCGGCGACCGTTTCGCCTTCCGCGCCCTGATCGGCCAGAGCAGCGACGCGGCCGGCCGCGCAGCCCGAGCCTCGGCCTCGTACGACACGGCGATCATCCAGCTCTGGTACTCCTCGTTCTCGCGCTTCAACGCGGCGAGCAGCTCCGGCACGAAGACGGTCTCGATCGGCCCGCCCCGATTCGGCCAGATCCTGAACTTGAGACGGAGGTACTCCTTGCCGGACGACACCCGCTGCCTGCCTTCCACGGACGGGGGCGTCAACAGAATCCCCGGGAACTGCTCGTGGAACGCATACGTTCGACGCGCGGCGGCATCGTGCATTCTCGCCTTCGCGGGCGCGTCGCCGAGCAACGTGACGTCGACGAGGCACCGCACGTAGCCGCGGGGATAGTTGATCACGTTGCCGATCGTGCGGTTCGGGATGAATACCGTCGCGCCGAGCGGGTTCTCGAGCTCGACGAAGCGCATCGTGATGCTGCGGACGACGCCGGTTTGGCCGGAAATCTCGACGAGATCGCCGACGTCGATCAAATCGGAGAAGATCAGCGTCAACCCGGTGATCACGTCCTGCACGATGCCTTGGGATCCGAAGCCGACGGCAAGGCCGATGACCGTTGCGCTGGTCAGATAGGCGGTGAGCGAGATGCCGAACTCGCTCAGGATCAGCCCGAAAAGAAGGAAGTAAAGCGCGAAGAAGGTGGCGCTCATCAGCACGGTGGCAAGCGATCGGAGCTTCCGGTACCGCCGCGCGTCCGTGTTGCGCAGGAAATGCCCCGCTAGGTGCCGGATCACGAGCACGACCGCGTGGATCGCGGCGGCGATGCCGATGTAAGCGAGTATGCGCCAGGGCAGAATCAGAGATTCCATCGCTCGGGGCTCGACCGAGAGAGGATCAGTATATGCAAGCCGCCGGGCGGAGGACGCCGGATAGGTTACCGAGCATATTTAACCGTTAATGAACCGTAGATAACTTTCGGTTCCGGGCGGCCCGCTCCTACTCTGGAACGCATCGGTCCTTCACGTTCGGGGGTTGCATGTCCCCGCTGTCTTTTCCGATCTTGCGCGCTCTCCCGGCCCTGTGCGCGGGCTCCGCCGCCCTCCTCCTCGCCGCGCTCGTCGCGGCGCCCGCCCCGGCGCAACCGCCGGCGCCGGACGCGCAGGAGGAGGTCATCGTCGTCGGCCGGCGCCTCGAGGAGAGCATTCCGCTCGATCTCGAGCAGTTCGGGAACCGCGTGGAGATCATCACCGCCGACCAGCTCGAGCTCGGCGGCTTCGACGACATCGGCCAGACCTTGCAGATGCAGGTGCCGGGGCTCTATCTGGCGCCGAAGAACGGCGCGTTCGATTACATGGACTGCTCGCTGCACGGCTCCCGGTGCCAGGACATCCTCTGGCTGATCGACGGCGTGCGCATCAACAATCGTCTCTACAACACGACCGCGCCCCTCGACACCGTGCCCGCGCACCTCGTGGAGCGAATCGAGGTGCTGTACGGCGGCCAAGGCATCTTCTACGGCACGCAGTCGGTCGCGGGCGTCGTCAACGTCGTGACGAAGCCCTTCCGCGAGGAGCCTGCGGGAAACGTCGGCGTCGGCTTCGACGGCAACGGCGGTATCCACGCGAGCGCCGACTTCAGCATCCGCGTCGGCGATCATCGGCTCGTGCTGTACGCGTCGAAGGACGAGGCCGACGGCTTTCGGCCCTTCCGCGCTG